>CAZUZJ010000300.1:0-2883 GCA_964624225.1 uncultured Desulfobulbia bacterium
CAGAGGACAAGCAGCAGAGAGGCATCGGTGACCTGGGGCTGATTCCAGGCCTGTTCGCGGATCTGGGCCCGCAGTCTCTTCTCCTCGACGTTCACCACCCGCCAGTGTTGGATGTTAAAGGCGGATGGCGCGAGAAAGGCGTGTTCGAACAGCGTTTTTTTCTCCGCATCACTCATGACATGGGTCGGATCAAAACCCTTGACCGCCCTGCGCGCCACCATTGCCTGCCGAACTCCGTCTGTGCACATACGCCGCCTCCCTGGTTACAGTGTGAATGGTTATGGGGTATTGTAGCATTGCCGATACCGGTTCGTCGAATACCTTGCACGGATCGGTGAAAAAATCGGACGGTTCCTGCTCACGACTCAACAAGCGCGGCCAGGATCAACCCCCAGAAAACACCGGACAGGGCGGACTGATAGCGCCAGCCAAGATGGGCCGAACAGGTGACGCAGAGGGAAAAACGCCAGGCGCAGCCGGCAAACCAGGTGCACTCCGTGGTCGGCACCCCGTGATCGACACAGCCGGGCGCCGCGGAAAAACAGCTGATCTCGAAAACCTTGCCATGGGGGTTGGCAAAGACATGGCGATGGCTGCCGTTCACCTCGATCATGCGGGAACGGGGAACGATTTTCGTCCGGCAGACCCGGCAGCAGAACCAGCCGCTCCCCGTGCCGTCATCACCTTGCTCGTCGGTTTGCCGACCTGGCCGCACCCTGCCCTGGCGGGCGCCGTCCTTATTGAGAGCCAGGGCCGGCAGAAGACACCGGCAATCCCGGCTGCTGGTTGCCCTCATCCTTCCTGCTGCGGCCACGGCTGCCCCTCTTCCGAGACAAAATAACAGAAGCGGTCCCAGGAAAACTCCCGCCCGCTCACCGGACAACGCAGGGTCACCTTTTTCTCGTCAACCGCCGCCACCAGCCAGTCGCCCCGGCGCCGGCCGTCAATGATGTGGATCTTGTCTCCCTGTTGGAAGGGATACTGCTGAAAGCGTTTTATCGTTTCCGGCATGATGGGCTCCAGAGGGCAACTATGGCATTTGGGCTGCTGCATGTTTTTTATGCAGTTGGTTGATTCGCATCTTTGCCTCGGTAAAGAGATGGGGATTGACCAGCGTCATCTCCAATCGCTCCCTGACAAAATCAAACTGCACATCAACAAAGGTAAGGGATTCGTTGATGGCAGTACGGATGATGACTTCAGCGAAGGTGCCGTTGATCAGCAGACTGACGTTGCCCGACACCGGGACGCATTCCCGTTCGCCCGGCGTATAGGTGGTGGCGCGGATGATCCTGCGGGTAAAAGAAGCCAGGACAAGATCAACATCGACGATGAACGGCCGCCCCTCCACCGCGGGAATGGTGATGCGCCGTGTGAGTTGTTCCAGAAACCAGTTGCGGCAGAAGGGAAGCAGGACATGATTGGCGTAAACCGCCTCGACCTCCTCTTCGGGGACAGCGAAATAGTGGACGGCCAGTTCACCGAAAAGCCGGTCCCGATGCCGCTCCTGGAGGTTCAGGATATTCTCCATCTGTTTTCTCTGGATGAGTCCTTCCCGCAACAGAATCCAGCCGAATTTTATCAATGACATGGATGTAAAATATCTGATTTTTTCCCTGGGAGCAACATCACCCCTTATCTTTTGTATTTCAGTATGGTAGAAAAAAGGAAAAGATGAAGCAGTCGGGCAGGTTCACCCGCGCTGGGGGCAGGCCATGTTCGAGGTCAAAGGAGAACGAATGACATGAAAATCGATTGGGGCTATTTCAGAAAGGGCTGAACGTCCTGCGCAAAAGCCCAGGAGGCTCTTGGGAGTTCTGAAGTGGAAATCATCACCGAAGTCGATGCACGAAAACACCCGATTGACCGGGAAACCGCCTGGGAAATGCTCTCCGGCGGCGAGAGAATCCTCATTGCCAGTGGCCGGAAAACAAAAGAGTTCACCCCGGACACCGGCAACCGGGAAGAGATTCTGAAAGGGGCGCTCGGCCGCAGCGGCACCTTGCGCGCCCCGACCGTGCGGATCGGCAGGACATTTTACCTGGGGTTCAATACAGCCATGTACGAGGCGCTGGCGGGCAAGGGCTGATCAAAGAATGCTCGCCAAGATTCATACCAGCACGGTTTTCGGTGTCGACGCCCTGCCGGTGGAGGTGGAGGTGGATATCGTTTTCGGTCTGCCGCTTTTCTCCACGGTGGGGCTGGCCGAAGGGGCGGTGCGGGAAAGCAAGGACCGGGTGCGGGCCGCCATCAAGAACAGCGGCTATGAGTTTCCCGGCAAGAAGATCACGGTCAATCTCGCCCCCGCGGACATCAAAAAGGCTGGTACCGGTTTCGATCTGCCCATTGCCATCGGCATCCTGGCCGCCGAAGAGATTCTTCCCCAGGACAAACTTCCCCTCTATGCCATGGTCGGCGAGCTTTCCCTGGACGGCGCCATCCGGCCCGTACCCGGCATTCTGCCCATGGTGCTGACCGCCCGGAGGCAAGGACGCACCGGCATTCTGGTGCCGGCTGCCAATGCCCTGGAAGCGGCCGTAGTGCAGGGCATTGCTGTCATCGGCATCAGCTTTCTTCATCAGGCGGTGGATTTTCTGGCGAACCGGCTGGAGATCCCCTCCGCAATCGCCGACCTGGACGCTCTGCGGACCGAGGAAGACGCCTACCCGATCGACTTTTGCGAGGTCAAGGGTCAGGAGCATGTCAAACGCGCCCTGGAGGTGGCGGCCGCCGGCGACCACAACGTTCTGTTGAGCGGGCCGCCGGGCTCGGGCAAGACCATGCTGTCGCGCCGCCTGCCGACCATCCTGCCGGATCTGAGCTTCGAGGAGGCGCTGGAAACCACCAAGATCTACAGCGTCTGCGGTCTGCTGCCGGAAGGGT
>CAZUZJ010000301.1:0-2840 GCA_964624225.1 uncultured Desulfobulbia bacterium
GCTGGTGGTGAAGGAACCCTGCGCCACCGTGGCTTACGCCCTGTTCAACCTGCAGGAGCGCGGCCGCCTTTTTCTTGGGCCGGGCATTGATGTCTATGCCGGTCAGATCGTCGGTGAAAACAGCCGACCGGTGGACATGGTGGTCAATCCGGCCAAGGGCAAGAAGCTGACCAACATGCGCGCCTCCGGCTCGGACGAGGCGGTCATCCTCACCCCGCCTCGCCTGATGAGTCTGGAGGACTGCATCGCCTATATCAATGACGACGAACTCGTCGAGGTGACCCCTGCCTCTATCCGCCTGCGCAAGCGTAAGGGCGGCAGCTGGAAGCCGTGATCAACTCGTGTCCGGAGTCGGAAGCAGCCGGCAGAGAGAGCCGCTTATTCCGACTCCGGACCGTCGATTTGTTGTCTTTCTTCCTGCCCTTCTGATGTTGTCATCCCTCTGTCGGTGAATCCCGCTTGCAGCGCCTGGTTGCGCCCGGCAAGAATCTCCTCCACCGCCGTGTTGATTTCTTTGTCCTTGAAGAGCAGGTTGTCCTTGCCTGTCTCATGGATATCGAGAAAATAGTCAGCGACGTGCAGATCCTGCACCGGCTTTGCCGGAACGAAGAGATCGGCGGCCTCATCCTGTACCGGCAGGATGGTGTTGATGCGCATCAGGCGCTGGAGTGATTCGGTGACGAAATTTTCGGAAATTCCCAGTTCTTCACTTATCTGTGCCGCGGTAGACGGGCCTTCGCCTTTGGCGAACCGGCGGCAGATGGCAAGCAGCGTTGCCAGGCCGATTTTTTCCTGTTCGGCAAAGGGGATATGTGTAGCAAATTCAAGGGGATGAAAGGTGGCGGCCCGTTGACAGGCAAAACTGATCAGCCCGCCGAAAAGGATGATGCTCCAGCTTGTCTGCAACCAGATCATGAAGATGGGCAGGGAGGCGAAGGTGCCGTAAATGGCATTGTAGCGAGCCACCCCGATCTGGAAGGTGATGAAGAGAAACTGGCTCAGTTGCCAGAGAACGCCGGCGACGATACCGGCCAGCAGGGCAGGTAACACCTTGACCCTGGTGTTGGGGAGGATGAGAAAGATCAGGGTCAGAAAAATAACGCTCGATAGCCAGGGCAGGGCAAGCAGCAGCAGCTTCAGCGCGCCGGCCAATACTCCGATTTCCAGGAGTTTCTGGAGGATGGCGTGACTGTTGAGGGTTGTTGCCATGCCGACGGTGATTGCCAGCAGCAGGGGGCTGAGGATGAGCAGCGCCAGATAGTCGATTGCTTTTCTGATAAAAGTGCGCGGCGTTGCCACTTGCCAGATCCTGTTAAAGGCATTCTCTATCTGGGCGAGCAGCGAGATTGAGGTGGAGAGCATGAACAGCAGACCGGCGGAACCGAGTGCCGTCACGTTGGTGTTGTCAACATATTCAAGAATCTTGGGGACAAGGCCTGCGGCGATCTCTCCGCCCAGGGTTTTTTCCAGCAGCATCGGTTCTACCTTGTCCTGCAGGCCAAAGCCCTTGGCCACGGAAAAGATCATGGCCAGCAGCGGCACAAGCGACAGGAGAAAGGTGAAGGAAAGGGCGGCGGCCTGACTGCTGATCTGGCGGTTGCCGGGCGCACGAACGATGATGAAGAAGATTTTTCGCACCCGGAGGGCGATGCGCGCCAGCGGCGGCAGGTCCTGTTCCCGCAGGCTCCAGATGTGTTGGGGGGCGTCTGCTTTGCGGCAAGGGAGACTGAGATGAGGAGGCATCAGACGGGCTCCGGCACGGGGTGCTGTCCCATTGCGAACCGTCGTGACAACACCTGTTAATCAAGGAGGTTTCTGCCGATCTGTTTCAGGAGATAGCGGGATATTTCGTTTTTACAGCTGTGGTCCATCTCCAGAAAGGATACTCCGATATCGTAGCAGTTCTCGGCGAGGATTTCAATCCTGACCACCGTGCCGAGAATGAGCAGCGTTTCGTTGAACTCGTCAAAGGGGATCTGCATCTGGATCTTGCTGCCGATGTCAAAGGGGGTGGGTGATTCAAATAGGATCCCGGTCAGACTCATGTTTTTCGAGCGGGCACTGACTGGTTCGCCGGTCTGGTGCATGCTGATCTGCTTGACCATGATCGTCGAGAAGAAGTCAATCCGGACATAGCGTCGTTTGTTGGGGGAGTATGCCTGAATGATGTTTTTGCCGGCAGTTTTTGCCTGGAGGAGAGCCTTGTCGGCAAAAGAGACGAGGTCGGCGGCCTCGCAGGCATCGATGGGAAAGCTGGCGATACCGCCGCTGACTGTGATGGTGATGTTTTGCCCGTCAAGCTCAAGGGTGAAGTTTTCGATCAGTTCCCGTAATCTTTCCGCCAGAATCAGGGCTGTTATCTTGCTCGTCTCCGGCAGAATGATGACGATTTCTTCGCCGCCGTAGCGGGCGGCGATATCCTCTGAGCGGATGGCGCCGAGCAGGGCGTGGGAAATTTCCTTCAGGACATAATCGCCGGCCGGGTGGCCGAAGGTGTCGTTGATCCGTTTGAAATCGTCGATGTCGAGAAAGAGGATCGACAGCTCGGTGTCATAGCGTTTGGCGCGCGCCAGTTCGCGGACGATCGATTCGTCAAAGTAGCCCCGGTTGTAAAGGCCGGTGAGGCGGTCGAATTTCACGCTGTTCAAGGTTGATTCGAAGATGTGCAGCTCGACCACCTTGGGGTTCTTCAGGGAGCGATGAATGGAACAGAAATAATCGCAGATGGCGGTGCGCAGGTTGACCTCATGCTCCAGCAGGTTCGACATTCTTTCCCGGTGGCGGCAGATTTCACGCCAGGCGGACTCCGCCTCTGCCGGCGGCAGATCGAGATGGGTGAG
>CAZUZJ010000302.1:0-2828 GCA_964624225.1 uncultured Desulfobulbia bacterium
GGCGCCGGACACCGCCCGTATCGGTAAGATTATCGAGTGCGCCGTTAATCCGGTTCGGGTACAATCCCGGATCACGGTGCGCCGCTTTGTTCCCCTTGAAGGAGACCAGGTCAATCTCAACGAGGCGGATATTGTCGTGGCCGGCGGCCGTGGTCTGGAAAACGAGAAAGGCTTTGAGCTGGTCCGGCAACTGGCTGACCAGCTTGGCGGCGCGGTGGCGGCCTCCCGGGCCGCAGTGGACAGCGGCTGGATTGCATACCCCCATCAGGTCGGCCAGACCGGCAAGACCGTGAGTCCCAAAGTCTATATTGCCTGCGGTATTTCCGGGGCGATCCAGCATCTGGTCGGCATGCAGTCCTCGGACACCATCGTCGCCATCAACCGTGATGCCGATGCACCGATATTTGCCGTGGCCAGCTACGGGGTGGTGGGTGATGTCTTCGAGATTCTGCCGAAGCTGATCGACCGGCTCAAACAGGCCCGCACTGCCTAAAAAGAATGGAATAGTTCAAAAAAACAGGATAAAAGAGTGAAGACAGGATTGGATGGAAAAATTGCCGTTGTCACCGGCGGCAGCCGCGGGATCGGCCGGGCCGTTTGTCTGCGCTTGGCCGCCATGGGGGCTACGGTGATCGTCAATTATGTCAGCCGGCCGGATGCCGCCGAAGAAACCCTGGCGGCGATCAGAGAGGCTGGCGGCAACGGGGCGGCATATCAGTTCAATGTTGCCGACGGCGAGCAGGTCGCTGTTGCCTTCAAAAAAATCATCGCCGATTGCGGCCGGGTCGATATTTTGGTGAACAATGCCGGTATCACCCGTGATGGTCTGGTGGCCATGATGAAGGAAGAGTCCTGGGATGAGGTGCTTGACACCAACCTCAAGGGCGCCTTTCACTGCATCAAGGCAGTGAGCCGGACGATGATGAAGCAACGGTGGGGCCGGATCGTCTCCGTCACCTCGGTGATTGGCTTTGCGGGTAACGCAGGTCAGGCAAATTATGCGGCGGCCAAAGCCGGCATGATCGGCCTGACCCGTTCCGTGGCCCGCGAGCTTGCCTCCCGGGGAGTGACCGTTAATGCGGTGGCGCCCGGCTATATCGATACGGATATGACCAGGGATCTGTCCGCCGAGGTGACGGAAAAGATTAAAGGCGAAATACCCATGAATGTATTGGGGACCGCTGAAGATGTTGCCGGTGCTGTAGCCTATCTCGTCTCTGATGAGGCGCGTTACGTCACCGGTCAGTGTCTTCACGTCAATGGTGGCATGTACATGGGATAGGAAAAGGCCGTCTTCGGGAATTCCCAACGGCACGGTGAAGAGTTGTTGTAAGGAAAAAGCAAGGAGAGAAACATGTCCAAAGAAGAAAAACTTATTGATATTATTGCAGAGCAACTGAGCGTGGAGAAGTCCAAGGTTGTTCCTGCCGCCTCTTTTGTCGATGACCTCGGCGCCGATTCCCTCGACCTGGTCGAGCTGATCATGGCCATGGAAGAGGCCTTCGATACCGAGATTCCCGACGAGGTGGCCGAAAAGATTACCACTGTGCAGCACGCCATTGATCACATCAATTCACTTGGGTAGAAGAGGAGCGGCGAAGAGAAATTGCCGCTGTTTATGAGACAGGAAAGCCGGCCCGCACGAAGGTATGGCGTCAGCACATCTGCCGCCGTGGCCTGATCTGCTGCCGGCTTCCTGCGTGAAACGAGTTTTTCACGATTTACTGTCGTTTGAGGTAGCACATGGCACGAAGAGTAGTCGTAACCGGTCTGGGGCTGGTGACCCCGCTGGGCACAGGGGTGGAGAAAACATGGAACGCCCTTTGTGCCGGTACGAGCGGGATCGGTCTGATCAGCCGTTTTGATACCAGTGACTATCCTGTCAGGATCGCCGCTGAGGTCAAGGATTTCATTGTTGAGGATTTTATCGACCCGAAAACCGCCAAGCATCTCGATCTCTTTGTCCAGTATGCCATTGCCGGAGCGGAGATGGCCCTCAAGGATGCCGCATTTGCCGTGACCCCGGAAAACGCCGCCCGGGTCGGAGTCATCACCGGCTGCGGGCTCGGCGGCCTGCCGACCATTGAAAAATATCATCAGATCGTGCTCGAGCGGGGGCCGAAACGGATCACCCCGTTTTTCATCCCCATGGTTATCCCCAATATGGGGGCCGGCCAGATTTCGATTATCAAAGAGGCAAAGGGGCCGAATCTGTCGGTGACCACCGCCTGCGCGGCCGGTACCCATGCGGTGGGCGAAGCCTTCCGCATGGTGAGCAACGGCAGCTGTGATGTTGCCATCACCGGCGGCAGTGAATCGGTGATCTGTCCGCTTGCGGTGGCCGGTTTCAGTGCCATGAAGGCGCTCTCAAGGCGCAACGATGAACCCGAACGCGCCTCGCGGCCCTTTGACCGGGACCGGGACGGTTTTATCATTGCCGAAGGGGCCGGTATTCTCCTGCTGGAAGAACTGGAACACGCCAAAAAACGGGGAGCGAAGATCTATGCCGAAATGGCGGGCTATGGCCTGTCCGGTGACGGCTATCACATGGCGGCGCCGCCGGAGGATGGTGACGGCGCGGTGCGCTGCATGCGGATGGCCCTGGCCGATGCCGGCATGAATCGCGAGGAAATCGATTACATCAATGCTCACGGCACCTCAACTCCGCTCAACGATGTGGTGGAAACCCGGGCCATTAAAACGGTCTTTGGTGATCACGCCCATCGGCTTGCGGTCAGCTCGACCAAATCCATGACCGGGCACATGCTGGGGGGTCTGACGTGATCCTCGCCGTCCGCCAAGGCGACAAATGGACTTGGGACACTGCC
>CAZUZJ010000303.1:0-2818 GCA_964624225.1 uncultured Desulfobulbia bacterium
CGGTTTCCTCTACTTTCTTTTTGATTTTTTTGCCGGTCTGTTCCGCCTGAAAGGAGGAGCGGGCCAGAGCCTTGCCCATCTCACGGCTTGCTTTGGTTAACTGGGAGTTCTGGGGTTGTTTCGCTTCGTCTTCCTTTGGTGCAATCATGGCGCCTCCTTTTCCGGAAAAATCGTCGGGTCAGCAATTGATGATCTCGCAAAAAGTCAATTTCGGGGATGGCTATGCAAAAATCGGCAAATGCGAGGCGCGCACATTCCGAGGAATGAGGCGTACCTGGATACGCCGCAGTGACGAGATAATGTGCAGCAACGAAGCAGTTGGCGATTTTTTGCGACGCCATCAGCAATTGTTTCTTGTAATAGTCTAGTGAACCTGTTTCTCTTGTCAAGTGTTTCACAGGGTGTGTCGGCAGAAAGCAGGAGGAGGTGAGGAAAGTATGCAGAAGAGCGCACAGATACAGAAAATTGATGTCGGATTGGGAAACCGATCCTATCCGATCATGGTTGACAATGGTTTGTTTGATAAAATCGGCCCGGATCTTGCCGAGCGCGCGGTCGGCAAGCGCTATGTCATCATCGCCGATGACCGGGTCGCGGAAATCTATGGCGTCAGGGTGGCTGATTCCCTGCGCAATGCTGACCTGGCCTGTGAGATGGTCTGCTTTCCCCATGGGGAGGCCAGCAAGAATCTCGTCACCATCGGTGAGCTCTGCAGCGCTCTGGCCCGCCTCGGGGTTGATCGCAAGGATTGCCTGATCGCCCTGGGTGGCGGCGTTACCGGCGATATGACCGGCTTTGTCGCGGCGATCTATATGCGGGGCATTCCTTTTGTTCAGGTGCCGACCAGTCTGCTCGCCCAGGTGGACAGTTCGGTTGGCGGCAAGACCGGTGTTGACATCCCGGAAGGCAAAAATCTGGTGGGCGCCTTTTATCAGCCGAGGGCGGTCTTTATCGACAGCAGTGTGCTGCTGACCTTGCCATTTGCCGAGCTGCTCAACGGCCTGGCCGAGGTTATCAAGTACGGCGTTATTTATGACCGGGATTTTTTTTCCTTTCTCGCCCGGCAGCGGCAACGCATCCTCGCCCTTGATCTCGATGTGCTTGAGGAGGTGATTCTGCGCTGCTGCGCCATTAAGGCGGCGGTGGTGGCTGCGGACGAAAAAGAGGCGGATCTGCGCCGCATTCTCAATTACGGCCATACCATCGGCCATGCGGTCGAGGCGGCCTCGGATTTTTCCATCCCCCATGGCGCGGCGGTGGCCATGGGGATGGTCGCAGTCAATGAAATTGCGGTGGCGAAATCGTTGCTGAGCAGGGCGGAGGCCGACGAAATTTGCGCGCTGATCGAGAGTTTCCGGTTGCCGGTGACGATCCCGGCTGATCTGGATAGAGCGGTGATGAAATCTTTTCTGAAAACGGACAAGAAGGCAATCGGCGGCACCCCGGTTTTTGTGCTGCCCACTGTCATTGGCCGGGTCATCATGACCGATGAGGTGTCTGAGGCGCAGATCGATCAGGCTTTGTCCCGGTGAGGGAGGACGGCCCCACCCATCCGGCTCAGACCGCGCAGCGAAAGCCGATGATGTTTGACCAGGTGTCGTTTTCCAGACGCCGGCCGGCAGCGGTGACGCGATCCCTGGAAATCCAGCAGCCCCCTTTCAGGACATGGATCATCGGTCCAGGACCCCGATTGTCGGGGGCAATGCTGGTGGCGGTCCACTCGAAGACATTTCCCAGAAGATCACAGAGGCCGAAGGGACTCATGGCGGCGCGGCCGTAACGGGTGACCGGCGTCGTGTCGCCGAGCAGGGATGATTCGGTGTTGGCAAGACCATCACGCCACTCGTTGCCCCAGGGAAAGGGCAGCCCCCGCGGCCCCCGGGCCGCGGCCTCCCATTCATCTTCGGAAGGCAGACGTTTCCCGGCCCAGGCGGCAAAGGCCAGGGCATCACGGCGGCTGATCTGCACCACCGGATGATTTGCCTTGTGTTCCACTGAGCTCTCCGGACCGGCGGGGTGACGCCAGTTGGCTCCCCGTACCCGTTGCGAAAAGGCACCACGGGTAATGGCCACGATTTTCCGGCCACTGTCGGGATCGATACGGGAGCTGACGCGGCCGGTGAAGACGGTGCCGAACCCGGCCTGTTCGGCATCGGTTTCATAGCCGGTTTCCCTGACAAAAAAATCAAAGAGATCATTGGTTACCGGCACCTGGCTGATGTAAAAGCCCGGCAGCCAGATCGCGGCAGCCGGGCGTTCGTCGCGGCCGGGGATGACCGTTCCGACCGGATAATGACCGGCGGGAATCATAATGAATCGGGGCATGAACCGTTCAAGGATCTGGGCGACATACTCGTCATGGGACTCGGCCAGGGTCTGTTCCGGAGCGGCGAGTGCCTCGCTGGCTTCCAGGTAATGGCTCAGATCAAGGGGGCGGTTTGACGAAGAGGATGGCGGCGGGACTGTCCTGTCGGCGTTTGGGCCGGGCAGACCGGCGGAGTGATCGCCAATGGCACTGCCTTCTCCTGGTGGTGCGTCTTCCCCGGTGGCAATCTCGTCATGGATCGCGGCCTCTGCCACTGCCTCGACCGCATTGAGCGCCTCGGTGGTTTCCTGATCGATGACCTCGACCGCATCGAGCTCCTCGGTGGTTTCCTGGCCGATGACCTCGACCGCATCGAGCTCCTCGGTGGTTTCCTGGTCGATGACCTCGACCGCATCGAGCTCCTCGGTGGTTTCCTGGTCGATGACCTCGACCGCATCGAGCTCCTCGGTGGTTTCCTGGTCGATGACCTCGACCGCATCGAGCTCCTCGGTG
>CAZUZJ010000304.1:0-2815 GCA_964624225.1 uncultured Desulfobulbia bacterium
TTACGATTCTATAAAACAGCAACAGCAGCAAATCCAGACCACCGGCATCGCCCCGGAAGCAGGAATGATGAAAGAAGCACAGATCCCAGTGGCCAGGGAAGGTTACCCGTTCATCGGCATCGCCGCCTTTGTCGCTGTCATCCTTGCTCTGCTGGACTATGACACGGCCGCCTTTGCCGCCATGGGGCTCACTGTTTTCATCCTCTATTTTTTCCGAGATCCGGAACGGATTACCCCGGAGGCGGAGGATGCACTGGTGGCCCCGGCTGACGGCAAGGTGATTGCCGTGGAATCGGTATTTGACGACCGGTTTGTCAATGAGCACGTTTATAAGATCAGCATCTTCATGAATATTTTCAATGTTCATGTCAACCGCAGCCCCTTCCCGGGGACGGTGGAATCGGTTTGTTATTCGCCCGGTCGTTTTTATTCCGCCAACACGGAGCGCGGCGCCCTGGAAAACGAATATGGCGCGCTGATCATGAAAACCGAGTCCGGCTGCCGTTTTGCCGTGGTGCAGGTGGCCGGTCTCATTGCCCGCCGGGTGGTCTGCT
This sequence comes from uncultured Desulfobulbia bacterium, assembly GCA_964624225.1. Taxonomy (GTDB): domain Bacteria; phylum Desulfobacterota; class Desulfobulbia; order Desulfobulbales; family SURF-16; genus DB1. Next base: position 555 of record CAZUZJ010000304.1, read on the forward strand.
GGGCTGAGAAGGGTGATTTTCTCCGGCGCGGCCAGCGGTTCGGTCTGATCCGATTCGGCTCCCGGGTCGATCTCTATCTGCCGCAGAAGACGCAGATCGAGGTGCGGATCGGCCAGAAAGTCAAGGCCGGGGAAACGATTCTCGGCTATCTTTCCTGATGGTGTCAGGCTGGGGCGCGGTGATTGACTCCGGCCATGGCGCTTGCGGGAATGTTTTCGCTATCGGCTTGCAAAGAAACAGGTGCCTTCATGGTTTATCACGTACATTATCCTGCTGTGAATGATGGTTGCACCCAACAGGTCTCCCTCTTTCCGGCCGGTTTTTCTCTGGCTCTACGCGGACCCCTTGCGGGGGGATTCGGAGCGGAAAGAGGACGGGACAGTGAGTGATACGGACATCATTCTTGCGGCGGCCGGAGATTGCGGGCCGCTAAACGGAGGAAACACATATGATGGCAGCTGACAGCAACATCGACAAGAACAAGGTTTCTATCTTTGACACCACCCTGCGCGACGGGGAACAGTCCCCCGGCGCCACCATGAACATGCAGGAAAAGTTCCGCCTGGCCCAGCAGCTCGTGAAACTGCAGGTGGATGTCATCGAGGCCGGTTTTCCGGTGGCCTCGGGGGGAGATTTCGACTGTGTCAAGAATATCGCCGACAATATCCGCGGGGCCCAGATCGCGGCGCTGGCCCGCTGCAACCAGAAGGACATCGATACCGCCTGGGAGGCCCTGAAAAAAGGGGAAAATCCGCGGATTCATACCTTTCTCGCCACCTCGGACATCCATCTCAAGCACAAGCTGCGCATGAGCCGGGAGCAGATGCTGGAACTGGCGGTGAAATCGGTGCGGCATGCGGCGAAATACACCAGTAATGTCGAGGTTTCCGCCGAGGACGCCTCGCGCAGCGATCTTGATTTTGTCTGCCAGGTCTTTGCCGCGGTGATCGATGCCGGGGCCCGGGTCCTCAACTTCCCGGACACCACCGGATACGCGCTGCCGGACGAGTTCGCCGCCAAGATTCGCTATCTGATGGAGCATATCCCCAATGTCGACCGCGCCATGATCAGCGTCCATTGCCACAATGACCTCGGCCTGGCGGTCGCCAATTCCCTGGCCGCGATCAATGCCGGGGCCCGGCAGGTGGAGTGCACCATCAACGGCATCGGTGAACGGGCCGGCAACACCGCCATGGAGGAGGTGGTCATGGCCCTGCGCACCCGGGCCGACCGGGTCAACGCCCGCACCGACATCGTCACTGAGCATATCCACGCGACAAGCCGCATGGTCAGCGCCATCACCGGCATGATCGTCCAGCCCAACAAGGCCATTGTCGGCGCCAACGCCTTTGCCCACGAGTCCGGCATCCATCAGGACGGGGTCCTGAAAGAGCGGACCACATACGAGATCATGAATCCCTGCGATATCGGCCTCACTTCGGGCAATCTCGTGCTGGGCAAGCATTCCGGCCGGCATGCCCTGCGGGAGCGGGTAAAATCGCTGGGCTATGACAGTCTCACCGATGATGAACTGAACCGGGTCTTTCACCGTTTCAAGGAGATCGCCGACGTCAAGAAGGAGATGTTCGACGAGGATCTTGAGGCCATCCTCCTCGACGAGATCGTCCGTATCTCCGAGACCTACCAGCTCGTCTCGCTTGGCGCCATGAGCGGCAACAAGACCATGCCGACCGCGGCGGTAAAATTGCTGGTGCACGGGCAGGAGGTGCAGGACTCCGCCATCGGCGTCGGCCCGATCGACAGCGCCTTTCGCACCATCGCCCGGCTGACCGGGACGACGAGCAAGCTGCTGTACTTTGCTGTCAGTTCCATCACCGGCGGCACCGATGCCCAGGGCGAGGTGATGGTGCGCATCGAGGATGAGGGAAAAATTGTCATAGGCCAGGGCGCGGACCCGGATATCATCACCGCCGCGGCCAAGGCCTATTTAAATGCACTGAACCGTCTGGTTTATCTGAAAACAGAAAGGAAAGAGAAAGGTTGATCCATGAGGCGAACAGAAGGATATAATGTTGCGGTGGCCGGCGCCACCGGTGCGGTTGGCGGCGCCATGCTCGATGTGCTGGAACGGAGAAATTTCCCGATCAGGGAACTGAGACTGCTTGCCTCGGAGCGCTCCGTCGGCAAGAAGCTGGTCTTCAAGGGCAAGGAGATCGCGGTTCAGCTCCTCGACAAGAACGCCTTTGCCGGCATCGATGTGGCGCTCTTTTCCGCCGGCGGCTCCCGCTCCCTGGAGTTTG
>CAZUZJ010000305.1:0-2745 GCA_964624225.1 uncultured Desulfobulbia bacterium
GCGCGGTCATGGTCGGGTCGCCGGAGAAAGGTGTCGGTCAGCAGGGCAACAAGCAAAATCAGCATGAAAATCGCGCTGAGCGCCAGGGCGGCCAGCCCCGCCCCGCCCCGGAGCAGGCCGTCGTAGGCGGGGTGATTGATGCCGAATGTTTGCAGAGAACTCCAGAAGCCGTGGCTGATATGGAGAAAGAGCATGATCAGGGCAAAGAGATAGAGGCCGGCCTGGAGAGGGGAGCCGAGCAGGGTGCGCATCGTGTCCGCCAGGAGCGGGGGTGGCCCGGCAAAGCGGAAGTGGCGGAGATGGACGACGAGAAAAAGGAAAATGACGATGCCGCTGTACGGCATCAGCCGTGCACCCAGGGTGCGGCCGGCCGCCGCGGTGCTGACCTGATAGCGGACCGGCCGGGCCCGCAGGTTCTCGGCGGCCAGGGTCAGGCCGGTTCCGGCATGCAAAAGGAGAACGGCAAGGAGCAGGAGTTCATAGAGGTGCAGCAGCGGGCCCATGGCAACCAGTCGGCCGGCATGACCAAGAAATGCCTCGCGACCGAAAAAGACGGTGGCGTTGCCGAGGGCGTGCAGCAGGAGAAAGAGGCCGAGAAAGGCCCCGCTTGCCGCCATCAGGCTTTTGCGGCCGACGGATGTGCGAAAGAGGTGAGTGATCATCATCGTGTGGTGTTTTTTTGTTATTGTCAGACGTTATAACAAAAAAAACTTTACCGCATTGTTGGGTTGTTCGCCAGTACAATTACCTATTCGGACAATGGAATTTTTCAGGGAACGACAGCGAGGAGTGGCAGGCGCGACGCGGATCACCGCAAGCCCATTTTCTGGAGAAGACGGAGCAGGCCGCTCTGCTCCAGACGTGAGAGTCCTGCCGCGTCCGCCAGTCGCAGGGCCTCCTGATAATCATCGGGCGACAGTGGGCGGTCGATGGGCGGAAAATCAGCGGCCCGGAAACAGGGGCGATACTGTTCCATGACATTGACGAAGGTCGCCGGTGAGAGGGCGGCAAGAAAGCGCAAGATGTCGCCGGTTTCATGCAGAGCGCCGGGCATGACCAGATGACGGACCAGCACGCCCCGTTCGGCGATGCCGTCGGCATCGATGACGAGATCGCCGGTCTGCCGATACATTTCGTAAACAGCGGCGCGCGCCACCTCCGGATAATCGGGGGCGGCGGCAAAGCGGGCGGCGGAACGGGAGTCCCAGAACTTGAAGTCCGGCATGTAGATATCGATGATGCCGTCCAGCAGGCGCAGGGTCGCAAGGGCGTCGTAGCCGCTGCTGTTGTAGACGAGCGGCAGGGTCAGCCCTTTGTCGATGGCTGCCGGCAGGGCGGCGACGATCTGCGGCACCACATGGCTCGGGGTGACAAGATTGATGTTGTGGCAGCCCTGCTTCTGCAGGCTGATCATCATTGCCGCCAGCCGGCAGGCATCGACCGTCATCCCTTCGCCGAGGTGGCTGATCGGGTAATTCTGGCAAAAGACACAGCCGAGGTTGCAGTTGCTGAAAAAAATGGTGCCCGAACCGCTGATGCCGACCAGACAGGATTCTTCGCCAAAATGGGGGTGATAGCTGGCGACCGCGGCCTGGTCGCCGGTACGGCAAAAACCCTTTGCCCCGGCGGTCCGGTCCACCCCGCACTGTCGCGGGCAGAGCCGGCAGGCGGTGAGGATGGCGTTCAGCCTGGCGATACGATTCTGCAGTTCGCCGGTCTCGTGCAGGGCGAGATAAGCAGCCCTTTTTTTGACTTTTGTCATTTCGTCCGGCCGGGAAAAATGCTAGTGTGGCACTCTGCTGCCGCATTCGGTTGCATGGTGCGGTAATCTCACGTTGCCCTCAAGTTTATCATCTCCAGGACGTTTCATGCAAGGCTGGCGTGCCATACTGAGAAAGAGCATAGTGCGGGCCGAGGAGCTTCCGGTCCGGTTTACCCCGGATCGGGAGGTGATCTCCCGGGTTGCCGGGATCTATCCCATGCGGATCAATCCCTATTATTTCGGGTTGATAAAGGAGAAGGACGATCCCATCTGGCGGCAGGCGGTACCAACCGCGGCGGAGATCGAGGATCAGGTCTGTTATGCCGATCCGCTGAACGAGGAGAACCTGAGCCCGGTGCCCAACCTGATCCACAAATATCCGGACCGGGTCCTTTTTCTCGTCAGCTCCCAATGCGCCATGTACTGCCGGTTCTGCACCCGTAAGCGGAAGGTGGGCACCGACAGAATGGTGATCACAACGGAGACGGTGGCGGCGGGGATCGATTACATCGCGAAGCACCCGGAAATCCGGGATGTGCTTGTCTCAGGGGGCGATCCGCTGCTGCTTGGCGATGAGCAGTTGGAGGATATCCTTGTTACCCTGCGTCGCATCCCCTCGGTGCAGATCATCCGCATCGGCAGCCGGGTGCCGTGCACCCTGCCCATGCGGGTAACGGTCAAACTCGCCGCCATGCTGGCCAGATACCATCCTCTCTATCTCAACACCCACTTCAACCACCCGCGCGAGATCACCCCGGAGGCGGCCCGGGCCTGCGCCCGGCTCGCCAACGCCGGTATTCCGCTGAGCTGTCAGACCGTGCTGCTGCGCGGGGTCAACGACGACCCGCTCGTCATCCGTGAGCTGATGCAGCGGCTTTTGATGATCAGGGTCCGCCCCTATTATCTCTTTCAGGGCGACATGACCTGCGGCACCAATCACTTCCGCACCCCGATCGCCACCGGCATGGAGATCATGCGCTCGT
>CAZUZJ010000306.1:0-2733 GCA_964624225.1 uncultured Desulfobulbia bacterium
TGAGAATATCGCCGAAAAGATAACTCATCAGATCCTCGTTGTACCCACCGGTCTTGCTGATGAAAAAGATGCCGACCGCCATCCCCACCGACCAGATGGCGCTGAGCACCGTGTCCTCCCGTTGGCTGGTGTAGCGCTTGACCAGGGCGATGGTGGTTGCGGCGAGCAGAGCAGCGCCGACTGCCCCCTGCAAGGGGGTGATGGAAAAATCATACTCTTTTTGAAAAAAACGGGCGGCGCCCATGCCGCCCAAGGTGCAGTGGGAAATGGCGCCGGCGATGTAAGTGATGCGCCGCACCGTCACATAGGAGCCGATGATGCCGCAGGCGATGGAAGAGAGTACTCCGGCGAGAAAGGCATACTGGAGAAAGGTGTGGGTGTGCAGATCGCTTAAAAATTGACCCATGTGTGTCCTTTTTCCGAGCAGCGGTGATCGTGGCGGATCATGGCCAGATCCTTACCGTAGATGTCCTGGATATTCCTGCCGTTGATGGCGCTGGTGGGATGGATGAGAACCACCTTGTTGACACAGAGCACCGAACCGACGTATTTGGAAACAAAGCCGACATCATGGGAAACGACGAGGATGGTCAGTTTCTCGTTAAGTCGGGTCAGCAGGTTGTAGAGATTTCGTTCCGAGAAGCTGTCGACATTGGCGGTCGGTTCGTCGAAAAAGAGCAGTTCGGCCCGGGCGGCCAGGGCCCGGGCGATGAGGGTGCGCTGTCGCTGGCCACCGGATAGCTCGGCAAACGACATGGAACGTTTGTCGTCGAGATCGACATCGCGCAGGGCGGTCAGGGCGTGCTCCCGGTCGTCCCGGGAAAAGCGACCTCCCCATGATTCGCCCACCCGGCCCATCAGCACCACGTCGAGCACCGAGACCGGGAAAAGCGGGTCGAAAATGCGGTGCTGGGGGACGTAACCGATGCGGTGCGCCGCCTTATCCGGCGCCGTGCCAAGCACGGTGATGGTTCCTTTGTCGGGTCTGAGCAGGCCGAGCAGCAGGCGGAGCAGGGTTGTCTTGCCGCCACCGTTGGGGCCGACAATGCCGATCATCTCTCGGTTGCGGATGGAAAAGCTGACATCCTCGAGGATGACGTGGCTGTCGTAGGAAAAATTCATGTTGCTGACGGAGATGACGGGGTGTTCCATGATATGTCCTATTAACCATAAAAATATGGAGACACCAACAAGTTTGTCTGGCGCCGTCCTTTTCGTCACGAGCCAGTCTATTTTGTCATTGTGCAACGATGGGCTCTCTGCTTAAATGAAAATGCAGCAGGGTCAGCAGCACTTGCGGGCGGCCAGACCGACAACTCCGAAAACATATTCAGGAAAGTGTGTGGTGGAAAAGAAGATCAGACTGACAGGCACGGTGAAAGCGGCCGGTTGAGCGGCCAAGATCAGTCCGGGGGACCTGGACAATATCCTGTGCGGGCTTCACATCCCCACCGATGCCAATCTCATTGTCGGCACCGAAGGCTGCGATGATGCCGGCGTCTATCGCCTGAACGACGAGTGCGCCCTCATCCAGACAGTGGATTTTTTCACCCCCATTGTCGATGATCCCTTTCGCTTCGGCCAGATCACCGCGGCCAATGCGTTGAGCGATGTCTACGCCATGGGCGGCAAACCGCTGCTTGCCATGAATCTGGTCGCTTTTCCCCTGGCTGACATGGATAAATCGGTGTTGAGGGATATCCTGCGGGGCGGCCTGGAAAAGATCACCGAGGCCGGCGCTCTGCTGGTGGGCGGCCATAGCATCGAGGACAAGGAGTTGAAATACGGCCTCTCCGTCACCGGCGTGGTGCACCCCAAACGGGTGATGCTCAATTCCGGGGCCCGTCCCGGCGACCTGCTGCTGCTGACCAAGCCTCTCGGCACCGGTATTCTCTCCACCGCCATCAAGGGTGGCCTGGCCGGCGACGAGGTTGAGGCCATGATCACCGACAGCATGACCACCCTGAATAAGGTGGCGGCCGAGGCAATGGCAACAATCGGCGCCCACGGCTGCACCGATATCACCGGCTTTGGCCTCATCGGCCACCTCTTTGAAATGGCCCATGCTTCCAGGGTCAGGGTGGAAGTGAACGGCAATGCCGTGCCCCTGCTGCCCGGCGCCCTGGAATTCGCGTCCATGGGCATCATTCCCGAAGGGGCGTACAAGAACAAGAGTTTCTACCGGAAATGGGTGGAAAGCGAGCGGGAAGAACTCGACCCGTTGGAGATGGTGCTCTATGACCCGCAGACCTCGGGTGGATTGCTCATCGCCGCTCCTCCTGAGCAGATTTACGCCATGGAAGAAATGATCCGTGGGCAGCAGCACCTGCCCTGCGCGGTGATCGGATCCGTGCAGGCCGGCGCGGCGGGAACGATCAGGCTGCGCTGACCGTTCCGCTTTTCTCCCTGGCAGATCTCAGCGTTCGGTGCGCTCCGGTTGCCAGCCGTCGGTCAGGGTTTTCATGAAGACGACGATGTCGGCGATCTCCTCCCTGGTCAATCCGAGCCGGCCCATCTCGTCGCGATTGAGGTTGGCGCTCACCTCCGGCGCCGGCCAGCAGCCCTGCTCACGGGCCTGGCTTTCCGTCACTTTTCCCCCTGTGCAAACCGGTCGGACGTCACGGTCGTTGTAAAATTCCACCACCCCTTCCAGGGTGTGGAAATAGCCGTTGTGCATATAAGGCGCGGTCAGGGTGATGTTCCGCAGGGTTGGCACCTTGAACTTGCCGTTCT
>CAZUZJ010000307.1:0-2713 GCA_964624225.1 uncultured Desulfobulbia bacterium
TGATGAAGAACTGGCTGGTGGCGCTGTAAATGTCCTGGGTGCGGGCCATGGAGAGGGTGCCGCGGCTGTTTTTCAGGCCGTTGTCCGCCTCGTTGATGATCGGCGCCCGGGTGGCGCGCCGTTTGAGGCCCGGCTCAAAACCGCCTCCCTGCACGACAAAGCCGGGAATGACCCGGTGAAAGACGAGGCCGTTGTAAAAACCGTCGGCCACATACTGGCGGAAGTTGGCGCAGGTGGCCGGCGCCTTGTCGTCGAACAGCTCGATGGTGATGGTGCCCATGGTCGTTTCCATGATGATGTTGTCTTTTTGGGCGGGCGACTCGGCGCCCGAGGCGGACAGGGGCAGGGCGAGAAGCAGCAGCAGGACAAGCAGACGGCGGATCATCGGTTTTCCCTCCAGATTTTTTTTACCTCATTGACCGCGGGCGGCGGTCAGCCATTCTAACTCTCTACTCTGTTTCATTCTTTTTGACAACTTCGAGATTACCGGTCTGCAGGCATCGGGAAAAACAATTTGATTTTTGTCAGCTCCGCATTTATATTTCTGCAAATTTTACGCCAGAGGACATATGAAATTTCAACAAAAACATATTGTTTCCGATGGGTTACTGAATCCGGCTATGGTCAGCCGCATCTCCCGGGGTGTTGCGCCGGTGGTCGGTGGTCAGCCCCATGGTGAAGTAAAAAACAGTTTGGCAAGCACCATCATCAGGGCCAGTTCCATCATTGCCGCCGGCGCCCTCCTCTCCCTTATCGCCCTTTTGCTTTTCCGTTTTACTCCTGCCGACAGCATCGAAAAACGGGTGCCCTCCATTACGCCGGCCGCGGAGGTGACGGGTTACAAGGTCGGTTCAGCCGACGAGCTGCTGGCGACATTACAGGACAGCAACCTGTGGGAGATTGATAAAGAGGTGCCGGCGGTGATCTTTGCCAATCTGCCCGCTGATCTGGAGCAGCTTGACGTGCCGACCAAGAAAAAGGCATTTCTCAATACCCTGCTGCCCATCAGCCTGATTGCCGTGGCCGAGATCGCCCAGGAAAAAAAGATGCTGGCGGAGATTCTCGCCAGGCTGGAACACAGCGGCGATACGCTTCTTTTTGACGAGGAAACGGTCTGGCCGCAGGGAGTAACGGACGAAGAGATCGACTTGCTTGAGCATCTCTGTCGAAAATACCGCACCACCTCAAAGCAGATGCTGGTGAATCGGGTTGATGTCGTCCCGGTCAGTCTGATTCTCGCCCAGGGTGCGCTGGAATCATCCTGGGGCGGTTCCCGTTTCTGCCGGGAAGGCAACAATCTTTTCGGCGTCTGGACCTGGGGGGAAGGGGGCATGCTGCCCCGGAAGCGGGAAGAGGGGGAGTCGCACAAGGTGGCGATCTACGATTCCCTCCTCGAATCCGTCCGCGCTTATCTTCTCATGCTGAACCGGTTGCCCGCCTATGCCGATTTCCGCGACCTGCGGAAGACCGGCTCAGCCAGTTCGCTCGATCTGGCCGACGGACTTCTCTACTACTCCGAGCGTCGTGACTCCTATGTCGATGACCTGAAAAAGCTCATTGTCGCCAACGGCCTCCAGAAATTCGACGGCATGGAACTGGCCGCTGACTTCCAGCCCGCGCTTCCACCCGAGACCATCAAACTGGTCCTCCTCGATGTGGCAACCAATGCAAACATGTAAAAACCGCGTCAAAGCAATGGGTTGGCACGCATTGCTTGCGCTTGTCCTTATGTTTTCTTTCCTCCCGGCCGTCCTTTATGCCGGGCAACAGGGTCCGGGCGTGACGGTGCTGATCTATCACCGTTTCGGCGAAGCAAACTATCCCAGCACCAACGTCAGCGTGGAGCGTTTCCGCGAGCAGCTCGCCTATCTCATGATGAACAACTATCAGGTCCTGCCCCTGGCCGAGCTGGTTGATTCCCTCAGGAACCACACCCCCCTGCCGGACAAGGCGGTGGTCATCACCATTGACGACGGCTACCGCAGCACCTACGAAAAGGCCTGGCCGATTCTGCAGTCCTTCGGTTACCCCTTCACCGTCTTTCTCTATGTCCAGGGGGTGGAGGAGAAATACAAGGATTTCATGAGCTGGGAGCAGATCCGCGAGATGAAGGCGGCCAGCGTTGATTTCCAGGATCATTCCTACTCCCATCCCCGTCTCATCGACCGGCCGCCGGGGCTCGACGCCGCCGGGCACCGGGCCTGGATCAGGGCGGATCTGCAAAAGGGCCACGACCTCATGGCTGAACGGCTGGGGGAAAAGGGGCGCTTCTTTTCTCTGCCCTATGGTCTTTATGACGCCACCGTGCTGGCCGAGGCCAAGGCCATGGGCTATGAGGCGATCTGCACCCAGGACCCGGGCTCGATCAGCCCGGCGACCGATGTCATGCTTATTCCCCGCGAGCCGATTCTCGGCAACGACTGGTCAACCATGGCCCATTTCGAGGAGGTGCTGGCGCGGGTGGATATGCCGGTGACGGTGATGGAACCGCCGCCGGCACTTGGTCAGGATAAGGTGATCGGAACATTTGCGGCGACCCTGCTCGACCCGCAGCTCTACAAAGCGGAGACCCTGGGGATTTACGTCACCGGGCTGGGCTGGCGCAAGGCGCGGCTCGCCGGCAACCGCGTCTCCATCGCCAATGACCGGCCCCTGCCGCAACGGGTCTCGCGGATCACGGTCAGCGGCCGGGAGAAGGAGAGTGGCCGGCTGG
>CAZUZJ010000308.1:0-2679 GCA_964624225.1 uncultured Desulfobulbia bacterium
TCCTTTGCCCTGATCGGCGATGCTGACATGGACCATGCCGCGCGCGCTCCAGCTTCTGACGCTGACGGTGCCCGCTTCCGGAGAAAACTTATAGGCATTTTCCAGCACCATCCGGAAAACATTGATCAGCAGCGGCCAATCCGCCTCCAGAACAAGGGAATCGTTGAAATCAACGGTGAGCCGCACCTTGTCATCGGGATGCTCTTCCACCAGATTGTTGATCACATTGGACAGCATGCTGCTCACCGGTTCCGGATTATAATGGAGTTCGATACCGGCTTTGAGCTTACAGAGCAGCACCGCGTTTTTCATGAAACGAAAGAGCTGCTGGCCGGATTTGGCGATCAGCACCGCCAGCTCCCGTCCCTCTTCCGAGAGGGTCGGGTCGTTGGCGAGCAGCTCGGCGCAGCCGATGATACCACTGACCGGGGTGCGCGTCTCATGGGTGATCAGGGTGAGCAGGTCCCCTTTGACCTGATCCACCTCTTCCTTGTTCTTGAGCTGGGTAAAAACCCGTACCTTGGCCAGCAGTTCCTCATTGTCGAAAGGTTTGCCGATGTAATCATCGGCACCGGCCTCGTATCCCCGCAGACGCTCGTTGACCCGGGCATGGCCGGAGACCATGATGATCTTGGTAAAACGGTATTTATTATCAGCGCGGATGGCGCGACACACCTCATAACCGTCCATCCCCGGCAGCTGAATGTCGAGGAGGATGAGATCAGGCTTGAATGACGGCAGAATCTCCAGGGCCTTTTCCCCGGAATCGGCCGACTCGACGATATAATCTCCTGCCGAGCTGAGCAGATCCTGCATGTAAAACAGGATGATGGGCTCATCGTCAACAATGAGGATCTTATTGTGGACCTTCACATTCCGCTCTTCATGTCAGACGTCCCGCCGGTTGGGAACGTGGAATTGGTCTTTGCAGCACACTCATCTTTTCCGAGCGCCATGGATCTGTTCAGGGTATAGTGTTCAAATGAGCCACCACCAGCCGGACGGCGCAGAGAAGCTGTAGTGCGACTTTATCACAATCGTCCTGTTGTCAAAAGGTTTTTTCGAGAGAATTTTACCAGATAAGGAAAGAGACAATGCTGCTTGCGGTCGACGTGGGCAACACCCACACCGTCCTTGGCCTTTTTGAGGGCGAACGCCTCTGCTGCGACTGGCGCATGCAGACGAACCGGAATATCACCAGCGATGAGCTGGCCGCCCGGCTCGCGGGTCTCTTTCACCTCAAAAAACAGAGCCTGACCGCGGTCAGCGGGGTGATCATCGGCTCGGTCGCCCCGCCGCTGGGCTCGACCTGGAGCAAAATGGCCGGTGTCTATCTCGGTTGTGAGGCTTTGCAGGTCAAGGGCAAGAACCTCGATACCGGGGTAGCGGTCGTCACCGACAACCCGGATGAAGTCGGCGCAGACCGGATCATCAACGCAGCGGCAGGCTTTGCCCGTTACCGACAGCCTCTGATCATCGTCGATTTCGGCACCGCCATCACCCTGGACTGCGTCTCAGCCACAGGCGAGTATATCGGCGGCGCCATCGCCCCGGGACTCGGCATCTCGTTCGACGCCCTCATCCAGCGGACCGCCAAGCTGCCGCGGATCGATTTCACCTTTGCCCCGGAAAAACCGATCGGCACCAACACGGCAATGGCACTGCGCGCCGGCCTGCTGTACGGCTTCGCCGGTCTGGTGGAAGGGCTGGTACAGCGCATGGTCGAACAGTTCTCCCCCCTGACCCCAAAAGTCATCGCCACCGGTGGCATGGCCGGGGTCATCGCCCCGTATGCCCCAAGCATCGAGACTGTGGAACCGCTGCTCACTCTGGAAGGACTGCGCCTCATCCATGCCCGCAACTGCTGAAGAGATCTCCCCCCTGCTCCCCCCTGTCCTCCGCCGCGGCGACACCATCGGCCTGGTGGCGCCGGCCGGGGCCTGGCGGGAGGCGCAATTCGCCAGCGGCGTCCACCTGCTTAACGAAGCAGGGTTTCCGGTCAAGATCGCCCGCGGCCTCGATGCCAGGGAGGGTTACCTGGCCGGCCCGGATGCGCACCGCCACGCGCTTTTCCACCAGGTGTGGCGCGACCCTGAGGTGAAGGCGGTTCTGGCGGTGCGGGGCGGTTACGGCGCATTGCGCATCCTGGCCGACATCGATTACGGGTTGCTGCGTGCCTTTCCGAAACCGTTTATCGGTTTCAGCGACATCACCGCCCTGCACGGGGCAATCGTCCACAAGGCAGGGCTGGTCACCTTCCACGGCCCGATGGTCACCACCCTGGCCACCAACGACCCAGAGTCACTGCACGCCTTTTTCCTGGCCCTGACCCGCGGCATCGTTGAACCGATCAGCTCCCCCGCGCTCACCATCCTGAAAGCCGGCACCGGCCGGGGTCCCCTCACCGGCGGCAACCTGACCACCCTCGTTCATCTGCTCGCCACCCCGTTCGAACATCCGTGGCAGGGGAAAATCGTCTTGCTTGAGGATGTCGGTGAGGCGCCCTATCGCATTGACCGTCTGCTGACCCATCTGAAAATGGCCGGCCGATTCGCCGGCGTCTCCGGCCTGCTGCTCGGTTCCTTCACCGACTGCGGCGACGAGGAGATCATCTGGGCCAGGATCATGGAACTTTTCGCCGACGAATCCTTTCCCATCTGGGCCCGTTTGCCGATCGGC
>CAZUZJ010000309.1:0-2678 GCA_964624225.1 uncultured Desulfobulbia bacterium
GCGCCATGCTTCCTCACCCCGGAGAAGAAAGCCTGCTCCTGCCCGGGCCGAGCAGGGAACGGCCCAATGTGGCGGTGCTCAGCGCCAGCGGCATGGATATCGACCTCCATCTCGGCCAGGCGATCACGGCGCTGGTTTATGGGCTGCGGGAAGATGGGCTGGCCTGCCTGCTCGAAACCCGGGAGCTGCCCGCGCCGGGTGGCGGTGACCGGCGCTGGCAGCAGGTGGCCGCCATTCTGGAGGATTGCTTTGTCCTGCTGGCCGCCAGCGCCGGTCACAAGCCGCGGGAAATCCTGGGCCGCCACGGCCTGCCGCTGCTGCTCCTCGCCGACAACGTCGAAGGTGCGGTGGACGCGCTTTATGGTGGCGGCAAAAAGGGAAAATGCAAAAAATAATGCCCTTTCGACCGATTACCCTTATCAAAAAAAAGGAGATGACAATGGCTGTTCCAAAACGACAGATCCTCGTCTGCCAGAGCTTTCGCGTGGCAGGCGACAAAAAAGGCATCTGCCACAAGCAGACCGACGGCTTCCTCCAGTACCTGGAAGAGGAGATACTCGACCGCGGGCTCGATTGCCTGGTCACCGCGACCACTTGTCTCAAACAGTGCGAGAGCGGCCCGATCATGGTGGTTCACCCTGAGAACTGGTGGTTCAAGGGGGTGGACAGCCACGAGGCCATCGACACCATCCTTGACGGCCTGGAGGATGGTGAACCTGCCGCCGACTATCGTATTCCGGCATAGGAAGGAGAAGGCTTCACCGCAAGCCAGCCCCATGCGTCGCCGGAGAGAAAAGCGGAAGAGTTATGAGTAAGCGGAGAGCTCCGGACAACACCACAACGATCACTTTGGCAACAAGGAGAAAAACATGAAAATGACGTGGGAAAAAATATTTGAATATGCCTCCATGCCCGTACACGGCACCATGTCGCGGAAATTGCGAAAGGGTGTCACCCTCCAGATCAACGAGGGCAAATCATATGAGGAAGCGGTCATCTTCCTTGGCGAAAAATTCGTGCGCGTTACCGAGGAAGGCGCAAATAAACATGCCGTTAACACCTATTACGACTGGAACGGGATCGTTTCGTTGCGCACAACCAGCTCCGGGACTTGAGCCTGAACAGCCCGGCATGATCCCGACAATTTTGTAACTCGTTGTTTTCACTTTCCCGCCTGCCATGGTTTGCAGGTTTTTACGAGATCATCAACCAATTTTGCCTGAGGTGTTTCTTATGTCCAAAAAAAATGCGGAAAACTTTCTCATTGCCGGCGGCGGGAATCATTCCATGCGGGCCAGGTATGACGCCATCAAAACCAAGGAGGATTTCGTCGCCGCCGCCAACGCCGAGGGGTACGATTTCACCCTGGAGGAATTCGACCAGGTGCTGCGGGAGTCGGGGGACTCCTTCGATCTCATCGGCAATCCGGCCAAGCGTCAGATCTGGTGGGTATAAGCTCCCCTTGCCTCACACGGCGGCGCGCAGCAGCGGCAGGGGATCGGACTGGGACCACACCTCGTAGCGCTGCCGGTCCGGGCCGATCACCACCGTGTCCTGGCGCATGGGCTGAAAATCCAGGGCCGGATCGCGGTCCGGCACCAGGGCCGCCACTCCGCACATCTCCGAGGCCATCGCCCATTCTCCCGGCTTGCCGCCGATGGTGCCGGGACGCAGCTTTTTCTGGTCCATGACCATCAGAGAGGTTTCGTCCGGCAGGCTGGCGATGGTGCAGTTCGGGCCGTCGATGGCCAGATTACGGCAGACATGGCGCAGCCCCTTGAGGAATTCACCCTGGGGATGATGGGCAAGTTCAGCGGTGGCCAGCGGGGTGATGACGTGCTTATAGGCGGCCAGCGGCAGACCGAGTTTTCTGGTGACATAATGGAGGGTATGGGCAAAGACCTCGCTGTCGCTCTGATAACCGCAGTAGCCGGGAAAATCGCGGCCAAGCAGCCAGTCACGGTTGGTGACAAAGGCCGTGTTCTCACCATTGGTCATGGAGGCGATCCCCTGGAGGAAAAAGGGATGACAGGCATGGAGATTGATGCCCCAGTTGGTATTCTGACGCCCCTGGGCCATGATCAGCCGGGCCTGGATACGATCGTCGTCCAGTCCCAGCGCCAGCCCGACAGCGAGTGGCCAGCCGATCTCCTTGATCATGATGACATCCGGCCAGACGGAAAAAACCGAAAGATCGCCGTTGTTTTCCTCGCCGAGCTTCCGCAGCAGCAGCCTGGTCAGCATCAGTTCCTGCTCGATGCGGGCCTGGTCGTAGCCCTCCCACTGTTTCGGCATCCGGTAGACCCGCACGAAATATTTATAGCGATTTCCGACTTCGAGCAGTTCCGGGCGGGTCTTGAAATCATGATCGTAGATCTTGGAAAATCCCTTTTCCCGCATGACATCGTTGAGCCGATCCAGTGCCTCTTTCGAATGAGCGATGCCGGAAAGAATGGGATCCCCGTTTCGGTAACTGTAGTCGGCAAAACTGACCCCGCGCATGAGCAGGCCGAGCCCGCTGCCGTCGTACCCCTCCTGCATGGCCTCCATGGCCTCCAGCACGGAAAACGGTGAAAAGGAATCGGTTGCTGTTTTCAAGGCAAGACGACACATATGCTTTTACTGTTGTTCCAATACAAACTGATCATATTTCGAAGCATTTTTTTTTAGCCGATTAG
>CAZUZJ010000310.1:0-2665 GCA_964624225.1 uncultured Desulfobulbia bacterium
CCTCTGCCAGCCCTTCACTCAGTTTCAGACAGACATTGCCGACAAAACCATCACAGACTATGACGTCCACATCGCCGATAAAGGTGTCCCGCCCCTCGACGTTGCCGATATAATTCAAGGGGCTGGCGGCAAGCAACCCATGAGTGCTTTTGACCAGAGCGTTGCCCTTGCCGCCCTCCTCGCCGATGCTGAGCAGCCCGACCCGGGGGCTTTCCAGGCCGAACATGACGCGGGAAAAGGCCGAGGCCATAATGGCGAATTGCAGGAGATGCTTGGGGCGACAATCGACATTGGCGCCGACATCCATGACAACTACCGGACCTTTCAGGGTTGGAAAGACACTGGCGATGCCCGGCCGGGATACATCCTTGAGGCGGCCGAGAAATTTGATGGCCGCCGCCATGACCGCGCCGGAATTCCCCGGGCTGACCACGGCGTCGACCTGCCCCTTTTTCAGCAGTTCAAAGGCAACGACAACGGAGGAGTCTTTTTTTTTGCGAATCGCCTCGATGGGCGAGTCGTTCATGGTAACGATCTGAGTGGTCGGTACGATATCCACCAGTTCGGCTATCCCTTCCGCCTCCACTGCCGCCCGGATCTCCTGCTCATTGCCGATCAGCGTGACGCGAACATCGGCTGCCCGGACAGCCAATGCAGCTCCAGCCACCATTTCCGCCGGACCACGGTCGCTTCCCATGGCATCAAGAGCTATCCGCACAAACCTTCTCCTTGCGTTCCGGAATCACAGTTGACGATATCCGGCAGTGAACTCCTGTCCCACGTCACATCAAAACCGCTCCGGCTTCCTTACCTGACGACCCTTTGTTAATCCAATTCCTCATCACCCAGCTCAATGACGGTCCGACCATTGTAGGACCCGCAACCGGAACAGAGTCGATGGGGCATTTTGGGCTCGCCGCAGGAGTCGCATTTGGCAATGCACGGCGCAGTCAGCGCATCATGCGCGCGACGTTTCCTGGTACGGGAATGGGAATGTCTTCTTTTCGGTAATGCCATGATCTTTCCTCCAACCTACGATGTATGGTAAAAAAATGGTAACAAGCCAGCTACGTTTACTTCAGTTTTGCCAGCACGGCAAAGGGGGTATCGCTTCCCGCCTCGCATCGGCACGGCTCGGTATTGAGGTTCGCGCCGCAGCCGCTGCAGATGCCCCGGCACTGCTCCGCACACAATTTTTTCATGGGCATGGCCAGATAGACCTGCTGTTGCAGGATATCAACGATATCGACCATACGGCCCTGCAGAAAATCCATGTCCATTTCTCCCTCATGGCAGAAATGATCCATGTCCACCTTCTCCGCCGGCAACCCCTCTTCGAGCAGTTCGAGGTCAACGGCAAAAGTGCCTGTCACTGCCTGTTCAAACTGTTTCAGGCAGCGGTCACAGACATTGACCACGGTGACGGAAAAGCTGCCGGAAACCATGACCCGCTTTTCGGTTCGCTGCAGATGCACGTCGGCCGACGCCGGCCCGCGCTGTTCGACATCAGGGGAGATCCAGCCGGCATCTTCAAGGTGCAGCGAAAGACCCTCTTCAGGGATTTCATAAATATCTATTTTTTTCACACCCACACTCCGATACACTTCTTTGCACGGCAAAGAAACAAGAAACTATAAATAAAATTAATTTCTTGTCAAGTTCTTTTGCTAAACGGGGAAGAAGAACGGGGAAAGGAAAAAAGGAGATATGACTGGGGAGAGGCGGGACACCCGCCTATAACAGTTCGGCGAGCCGCTCGCCAGCCCGGCTCAGCCGGCTGCCGGCAATGGCAAGAATATTCTGCAGCAGCCGGATGCCCAGTTCCGGTTCCGCGGCAAACAGCCGGTCGCTGTCGGTGGCGGATAATGCCAGATAATGACAGTCTTCCCCGGCAGTGACGATGGCGCTTCTTTTCCGGCCGCCGGCAATGGCCGATTCGCCAAAAACCGCCCCCGGTTCGAGAACGGCGAGAAGGATGAATTTACCGGGAAATCGCGCTCCCCGCTTCACCGTCAGTTTGCCCTGAAAAAGAAAACCGGTAAAATCAGCGACGTCGTCCTCCAGCCAGAGCTCGGTTCCCTGAGGACAAAAACGGTTGTGCAGATATGGCTGAATCCTTGTGATCTCGGCAACGGAAAATCCGTTGAGACATGCGCCAAACAGACGGGAAAGGGCAGCGGCATCAGGGGGCGTCGTCTCTGTTTGTGTTTTCATATGCCTCTCAGTAAACGGAGTCCTTGTCGCCGTTGTCCGCGATCTTGCTGCGCCGATGCTGGACATAGGCGTCTCGCAGGGAAATGTAGGGATCAAAGGAAGATTCCTTGAAAGACTCGTAATCGCCCAGCACCAGCGAGGTGCTGTTGATACGGTCCCCCCCGCTGAGAGCAAGCCCCCCCTCGGGATCGTGTTCCATGACAATCGCCAGCGGATTGAGGTAGGAATCACCGACAAACCCTGCCGTATCCCGCAGTGTCGAAGGTCCCAGAATCGGCCAGCAGAAATAGAAACCGTTGCCTGCCCCCCAGAAACCGAGCGTCTGTCCGAGGTCTTCATCCTTTCGTTCCAGGTGAAAGACATCCCGGGCCGGATCGCCCAAACCGGCGACTCCGACAGTGGTATTGATGCAGAAACGGGAAAATTCAATGCCGGCATTGGTGAACTTGCC
>CAZUZJ010000311.1:0-2662 GCA_964624225.1 uncultured Desulfobulbia bacterium
AAATCCGATCAGCGCGGCCCGGACCGGATCGAGTCCGGCAAGATGGGCGATGCCGAAGGCGCCGGCCAGCAGAATCATCCCGGCGATGAGGACGATGGTCACGACGGCATGAATGGTGGCGCCGCCCCAGATTTCTCCCCTGGTCAGGCCTTTGAGATCGAGTTTCAGACCGATGGTGAAGAGCAGCAGCATGATGCCGATATCGGCGATCCACTCCAGGTTCAGGGTCCCGCCGGTCAGGCCGAGAAAATTCATGAGAAAACCGGCCAGCAGAAAGCCGAGCATCGGCGGCAGCCTGATTCGCTTGCAGGCGAAGCCGAGCAGAAAGGCGCTGCCGACCCAGACGCTGTTGACAAAGGCCGCTGAATGCAAAAAATCCATGGTCACTCCGCGCAGGATAAATGAAACGTTATGGGCTGTCCCATCGGCCTGATAACCATACGCCTTTTCCCGACAAAATTGAACGAAAAAAGGCTGATCCGGCCTTTTTGCCCCCGGCCGGCAAAATTTTTCTCAGCCCCTGACGGCAAAGGGAGTACCGGTTCCTCAAAAAGTATGGTAGTTTGAAAATTTGTTTCCGGCTCCTTTGGCTGACGGGCCGCACACTCTCACGATGATCAGCAACATGCGGGTGCAAAGATGGAAAAAACGGTGTGCCGACTGTATCGGCAAGTAGACGAGACCATGGAGTACTGCTTCAATATCGAGGCAACCGCCCCCCTGTCCGAAGAGGAGCTGACTCAGCTGCGCCTGCTGCTGGCGGACGGCTTCATCGCGGCCACGGTCAGCCCGGCCCCCTCCCTGCAGGACGAGCGGGTGGTGGAGGTCGGACCCCGCCTCAACTTCGCCACCGCCTGGTCCTCCAACATGGTTTCCATCTGCCGGGCCACCGGTCTGGCCACGGTCAGCCGGGTAGAGCGTTCCCGCCGCTATATCGTCCCGGCCGGCGCGGATCGTGACGCCTTTATCGCCGCCCGCCATGACCGGATGACTGAATGCCCTTACCCGGCCCCACTTTCCTCCTTCGAAACCGGCATCGAGCCCGAACCGGTCTATGAGGTGGACTTGATCGGCCAGGGTCCGGACGGCCTGCTCGCCATCCCCGGCATCTCCATGGATGACTGGGACCGCGCCTTCTACTATGACTACTTTGTCAAGAAACACGGCCGGAACCCGACCATCGTCGAGATCATGGATCTCAACAACGCCAACTCCGAACACTCCCGCCACGGTTTCTTCCGCGGCCGGCAGGTGATCGACGGTGAGGAACAGCCGGAGACCCTGTTTGACATCGTCCGCGCCACCTTCACCGCCAACCCGTCCAACAGCGTCATCGCCTTCAAGGACAATTCGAGCGGCATTCAAGGCCGGGAGATCACCACCATCGTTCCGGACAGACCGGGACAGCCGGCACCCTTTGTCCGGCAGAACCCCACCTATCACGTCATCTTCACCGCCGAGACCCACAACTTCCCCACCGGCGTCGCCCCTTTTCCCGGGGCCGAAACCGGCACCGGCGGCCGCATCCGCGACATCCAGGGCACCGGCCGCGGCGGCTTTGTCGTGGCCGGCACCGCCGGCTACTGTGTCGCCAACCTCCATATCCCCGGCTACCCGCTCCCCTGGGAAGAACCATATGAATGCCCGGCCAACCTGGCCAGCGCCCTCGACATCGAGATCGAGGCGAGCAACGGCGCCTCGGACTACGGCAACAAGTTCGGCGAACCGCTGATCCAGGGATTTACCCGTTCTTTTGACCTGCGCCTGGCCGACGGCGAACGCTGGGGCTTTCTGAAGCCGATCATGTTCACCGGCGGCATCGGCCAGATCGACAGCCGTCATACCGAAAAAAACGAGGCGGCAAAGGGCATGGTCATCGTCCAGGTTGGCGGGCCGGCCTACCGGGTCGGTTTTGGCGGCGGCGCCGCCTCCAGCATGCTGCAGGGCGACAATGTCGCGGATCTCGACTTCAACGCGGTGCAGCGCGGCGACGCCGAGATGGAGCAGAAGATGAACCGGGTCATCCGCGCCTGCAACGAGATGGGCGCCAGGACCCTGATCGAGGTCATCCACGACCAGGGTGCCGGCGGACCGGGCAATGTCCTCAAGGAACTGGTGGAAAAGGCCGGCGGTCGCATCAATATCCGCCGGATAAAAGTCGGCGATCCGACCATGTCGGTGCTGGAAATCTATGTCGCCGAGTACCAGGAACGCAACGGCTTTCTCATCCAGGCGGAAAATCTCGCACGTTTCCAGGCCATCTGCGAGCGGGAGAAGGTCAACTGCGAGGTGCTGGGCGAGGTCACCGGCGACCTGCGCTTTGTCGTTTATGACGAGGCCGACGGCTCCATCCCGGTGGATCTGGAGCTGAACGAGGTCTTAGGGAACATCCCGCAGAAGACCTTCAACGACCGCCGCCGCGCCCACACATTGCCGGCGCTTGCCCTGCCGGCCGGGCTGACGGTGCGGGCCGCCCTTGACCGGGTGCTGCGGCTCA
Source organism: uncultured Desulfobulbia bacterium (assembly GCA_964624225.1). Classification (GTDB taxonomy): domain Bacteria; phylum Desulfobacterota; class Desulfobulbia; order Desulfobulbales; family SURF-16; genus DB1. Next base: position 2,498 of record CAZUZJ010000311.1, read on the forward strand.
TCGCGGTCGGCTCCAAACGCTTTCTCACCAACAAGGTGGATCGGGCCGTCACCGGGCTCATCGCCGGCCAGCAGTGCTGCGGTCCCTTGCAGCTCACCGTGGGCGACGTGGCGGTGATCGGCCAGAGCCATTTCGGCAAAAGCGGGGCGGCCACCGCCATCGGCG
>CAZUZJ010000312.1:0-207 GCA_964624225.1 uncultured Desulfobulbia bacterium
GGCAAGTTCCACTTCAACACCGCCATCAGCGCGGTGATGGAGCTGACCAACACCCTCTTCACCCTCTCGGCAGAAGAGGCGAAGGAGGCGGTGGCACCGGCGGTGGTTCGGGCGGCGGTGGAAACGATCCTGATCCTCCTTTCGCCCATGGTGCCCCATCTCACGGCCGAACTCTGGCAGCGGATCGGCCATGGCGAGTCCCTCGAC
>CAZUZJ010000312.1:217-2657 GCA_964624225.1 uncultured Desulfobulbia bacterium
GAGGCGGTGGAGGCAATTCTTCTGCTCCTCGCGCCGATGGTTCCCCATTTCTGTGAGGAACTGTGGCAGCGCACCGGCCACGACAGCGAGCTTGCCGCCACGCCGTGGCCATCCTTTGACCCGGACGCCGCCCGCCAGGACGAGGTGATCATCGGAGTGCAGGTCAATGGCAAAATGCGCGGCAAAGTACAGATTGCCGCAGACTGTGACGAGGCAACGGTCCGGGAAAAAACCCTGGCTGACGAAAAAATAAGAAAATTCATCGATGGCAAGACAATCCGCAAGGTCATCATCGTGCCCAACAAGCTGATTAATGTCGTTGTTTCGTGAAGGATAGCCTATGCGTTGCCGGGAAACCATACGTCTTGCAGTCATCGGCCTGATGTTTCTTGCCGCCCTTTCCCTCTCCGGGTGCGGCTACTCCCATCCCTATGCCGGCAAGATCGAGGCGGGTGAAGATTTCAAAAACAATGCGGTTGCCCTCGCTGTTGAGATGTGGGACAACCAGACCAGCGAACTGGGATATCAGACGGAAATCACCCAGGCCCTCTTTCGCTGGCTGAAAAAATCACCCCATTTCACCCTGACAAGCAACAGGGAACAGGCAGACTACATCCTGACCGGCACCGTTGATTCTCTGGATTTTCCGGGGCTCTCCTATGGCACCTGGGACAGGGCGGTGGAGCTCCGGGCCCAGGTCGTCTTCAGTTTTTCCCTGCAGGATCGGGAGAATGGGACGATAGTTCTGCAAAAAAAGGAGCAGCGCTGGCACGAATCCTTTCCGGCCAGCGCGGATGCGGCAACCACCGAGATGCAGAAACGGGAGGCACTGCGGGCAGTCGCCGAGCACATCGCGGAAGACATGTATGTGCAGCTCTTTTACCGTTTTTCCCACCCGCAGACAAAAATGGCCGAGCAACCGGCCGATCCTCCGGCTCCTCCGCCCCCGGCCGGACAATCCGGTCAGTGACGAACAAAGAAAACGCCGGATCATTGATAACAAATGATCCGGCGTTTTCTTTTCCTTTCCTCTTCTCGCCTGAGGAGATGAGTCCTATTTCCCCAGCAGTTTTTTGAAAGACCGAGCAATGCCGCCAGCATCGAGCCCTTGGGCGGCATAGAGATCCGCCGGCTTGCCGGAAGAACCGTAGCGCGTCACCCCGAGCCGCTGCAGACGGCAGGCTATCCCCTCATCGGCCAGCAGGGTCGCCACCATGGCGCCGAGGCCGGTATCGACATGATGGTCCTCCACGGTGAGAATCGGCCCGTCCTGGGCCGCTGCCAGCACGCTCTCCCGGTCAAAAGGAATGATGGAGGCCATCAGCAGCACGGATACCACGATGCCTTCGTCGCTCAACAGCCGCCAGGCATCCATGACATTGTTGCTGAGCGCGCCACAGGAGATGATGGTGCCCTGGCCGCCGCGCCGCACCCAGTCGCCCCGACCGGGGGTGAATTGATAGTCTCCGCCGAAAAACGGGGTGCCGTCCTCGGTCAGAATCATATCCATCTTGGAACGTCCCATGCCGACAAAGCAATTGCCGGGGGATGAGGCGGCATGGCGGACAACGCGGTCGGTCTGGTTGGGGTCAGCCGGCAGAAAAACCTGGAAGTCGAAATAGTTGCGCATCAGGCCGATATAATCGATGCCCTGATGGGTGGGACCGTCTTCACCGACGTCGAGGCCGAGGTGGGTGGCCACCACCTTGACGTTGGTGTGGTTGATGTCGTTGAGCCGGTTCTGATTGTACACCTCGGAAACGGCAAACACCCCGAAGGTACTGAAAAAGGTCGCCATGCCCTCGCGGCTGATCGCCCCGGCCATGGTGGCGGCGTGATGTTCCTGGATGCCGGTCTCGAGAAAGGCGGCAGGCATGTGCTTGCGGAAATCGCCCATCTTTACCGAGCCCTCCAGGTCGCAGGAAATACCGACAACCTTCGGCGCCTGGCCGGGGACATTATTGTCTTTGGCCAGATCGTGGAGGGCCGTGCCATAGGCAGAACGGCAGTCGGTCCGGGTGCCGGCCGCATACGTCACCGGCGTACCGGTGGCAATGGTCGGATAACAGACCGTGTTGGCCAGGCGGGTGGCCGTGGAAACCGGCTGCTTGCGCTTCTCGGCCCACTGAGGGAAGTCGTTTTCCACCCCGAGTTCGGCGCAGGCGGCGTCGAGCTGTTCCGCCTTCAGAGGGGAGCCGTGGTACTTGGCCAGGTTCTCCATAAAGGAGATGCCTTTGCCCATGACGGTCCGGGCGATGATAACGGTGGGCCGTTGGGCTGCGCCAGTTCCCCGGCAGAGAGGAGCAAGGGCAGAAAAAATCCTGCCGCAGTCATGGCCGTCGTCAAGATGCGCGACCTCCCAGCCGCAGGAGGCGAACAGACCGGGGATGTCGCTCGGCATCACCTCTTCCGTGCTGCCGCAGATCTGCAGATGGTTGCG
>CAZUZJ010000313.1:0-2654 GCA_964624225.1 uncultured Desulfobulbia bacterium
ACTTAACAAGCCGGGACTATCGGTCCGGAGTCCGGCTGATTTTTGAAGCAATTTGTTTGTTTATAGTGTGGGGCTTATTGTTTGTCAATAGGAGCTTGCAAATTCGATCTGAAAAAGCGGAAAAGACAGCAAAAAGGGGACAGGTTTATTTTTCTGCTATCATCCGCGGGATACTTCGCCATCCGGTGATCATTGTGTTCTGGAGAGTAAAAAAAACGCAACTGAAAAAGATATCGGCGCTGCTGGGTTTCGTCTTGTGTGGGTGCGTTGGAATTCCGCAGGATGTCACGCCGGTCAACAATTTCGCGATGGAGAAATACCTGGGGAAATGGTACGAAATTGCACGACTAGATCATTCGTTTGAACGAGGGTTGTCCCACGTAACCGCAGAATACAGCTTGCGGAAAGACGGTGATGTCAAAGTGCTGAACCGCGGCTACTCCGAAAAGGATGGAAAATGGAAAGTAGCTGAAGGAAGAGCCAAATTCGTCAACCAACCAGATCAAGGGTTCCTGAAGGTCTCATTCTTTGGACCTTTCTATGGTTCTTACGTCATATTTGAACTTGACCATGCAAGGTATCAGTATTCACTCGTCTGCGGGCCGAATAAATCTTACTTATGGCTTCTGGCCAGAAGCCCTGACATTGATGGTGAACTGAAGAAGACGCTCATCGGAAGAGCGAAAACGCTTGGCTTTGATACAAACAAACTCATCTTCGTCAACCATCGTTAAGAGCCGAGGGAAACTGCAAGGTATACGCCTTTTGCCTGATGACCAACCATGTGCATCTGATTATCGACCCTGGCGACATTGCAGAAAATCTCGGCCTGCTTATGAAGAGAATTGCCGGGAGGCAAACGAGGATTCCCAATGAACATGACACGCTGCCCCATGAATCTATCCGAGTTCCTGAAAATGCACCTGCACGGGCCCGCCGTCGAAAGGATCCCGGAACTTCCCCGCGAGTTCCGGTACGGGCCTGATGCCGCAGCGTATCTCGCCGAGAGTTTCAGGACTCAAACTCGGATGTCGTCCGTCCTGGTGTTCTGCGACCGACGAACGCGGGCCGTTGCCGGGGAGACCTGTCTCAATGCCCTGAAGGCCTCGGGCTGGACTGTCCTGGAATACGTGATCCCTGACGGCCCTGACGGATCGTCCCCGGTATGCGATGATACCACCATGCACAGGCTCCGTTCCGCGCTGCCGACTGCCGACGCTTACCTGGCCGTGGGCAGCGGGGTGATTAATGATCTTGTTAAATGGCTGGCCTCCGAGGCTCACAAGCCATATGCCGTATTCGCTACAGCAGCCTCCATGAACGGTTATGCGGCCGCAAATGTTGCCCCCTCGATCAATGGCATCAAGAGCCTCTTCAGGGCCAAGGCCCCAGTCGTTATCGCTGCCGACCCGGCCGTAATCGAATCAGCACCGAGCCTGCTCACCACGGCCGGACTGGGCGATGTCTTGGCCAAACCTGTCAGCACGTCCGACTGGGTCATGAACCACCAGCTCTTTGCAGAGCCCTACTCCGAAGAGATTGCGACCATCTTCACGCACGTGGAACCGACCTATCTGGATCATCCCGATGGCATCAAGGCAAAGGATCCCGCGGCTATTCAGGGACTTCTGGAAGCACTCGTGCTTTCCGGCTGCGCAATGACACTACAGGGCTCCTCGCTCCCGGCCTCCGGCGGCGAGCACCTGATCAGTCATACGCTGGACATGAAAGCCCATGTTGAGGGGCGGGGCCATGATCTCCACGGGCGCCAGGTCGGGGTGGCTACGATCTTCGCCGCCGCCCTGTACGACAGACTTCTCAATATGGACACCCCCGCATTCAACAAGGACGCGCTTCACTTCGATGCCGCGTATTGGGGCCCTATTGCCGATCATGTCCGGGAGCAGCATGATCGCGCCGTAACCCGAACGCGCTCGGCCATCGAGATTCTTCGCAGACCCGGCGCATGGGATGCGCTGAGGTCAAACTTGAAACCACGGCTGCGATCCCCGTCCGTGATCAAACACTGTCTCGCGTCGGCTGGTGGTGCGCATCGGCCTGAGGATATCGGATGGACCCGGGAAGACTTTTTCCGCGCCGTCTGCAATGCCGCCTCAATCCGGGAACGTTTCACTTCTGTTAGTCTCGGCTTTGCCGCAGGCTTGCTGCCTTCCGCCATTGATGAGATCATTGACGAGTGGTTGACGTAGGGCTGAAATTCTTACATATGCAGACGCGCAAGAATGGGTGAAGACCGTGTACTTGCCTGGCAGCAGTGAGGTCCGCACAACATTCCCCGAAATTCCCCGAAATTCCCGGGACAACATGTAGAATAATTCTCAACTCCGGGGACCAATAAAAAAATAAGAGCCAAACAGCCGCGTCAACAAAAAAAACCGTCAGGACCGCCTATAAAAGAGGGTCAAGTCGGCTTTTGGCCTCTAAGCTCTCCCATCCCTGCCGCTCCTCAGTAAAGAATGGTCGACTCGCTCCGTTAGCCATGATGGTGGGCACGATACAGCGGTGCCCACCCGGTGATGCCGTTCAATTTGGGTGAGGATAGGACGAGGCGGAAGGTGCGCAACGGTTTTTTCGTTGCACACGCGGAATGCGTTGATAATGTGCGGCTTCGGTGTCCGCGTGGGCACGATGAA
>CAZUZJ010000314.1:0-2643 GCA_964624225.1 uncultured Desulfobulbia bacterium
ATAGGATGTTATCAGCACACAATCCGGCTTGATGGTAGTGATCGCATTTGGTTTCTGAACGGTAAAACCGTTGAACTGCTCGCCCTGTTTGCCCGGCTGGCTGTCAACGATGCCGGCGATTTCAACCTGGGGAAAATTCTCCAGCGCCCGCATGGCCAGCTCGCAGGTTTCGGAGGCGCCGTAGAGGACAAAGCGCAGCTGTTGCCTGCCGTTGAGCAGCGTTTTGATGCGGTTTGAGATTTCGTTCTTTGCCTGGGCGTAAAATTGAACGATTTCGGCGGAATAGCTCATGAGCAGGGAGGCCAGTTCATTTTTCCCCTGAGGGGTGAGCTGATAGTTGCAATCCCGATTGTTGCGGCTGGAAACCGTAATTAATCTTTCTGTTGTCAGCTGTTTGATATAGCTGTTCACCATGGAGCTGCTCAAATGTGTTTCCTGGGCGATTTTATGCTGGCTGATGCGGGGAGAATGATGGATGGCCAGCAGGATGGTAAGACGCCTGAATGTCTTGGTTGGGAGCAGAAAGGCGGAGTGATCGATATTAATCATTTGTAGCGGCCCGGGAGAGGGTGTTTTTTTTTGTTCGTTCGGTGAATGATCATTTTATGACAAGCGTATCATTCCTGTTGTGGCGCGTCAATGTATTCGTGCGCAGAGCGCGACTTTGCTGGTACGGTGGCCATGAAGTCCGGGCAGCCTCGTTATGTGCTGTGCTGCTCTTGCCATTTGTTGCCATAGGCGAATCCCCGGCAATGCGGCAGTTCCCGCGGGCTGTCGGTCAGTTTCCAGCCCCGGCAGTTGCTGAAGCCGGCGGCCTGGACCATGTTGATCAGGCAATAGAGAGTGGGGGTCCACCAGTTGGTGTCATTGTTGCCGTATTCCTTGCCCGGATAGAATTCCATCACCATCTGGCGACCGGGATATCCCTTGCCCAGGCCGCCGTTGTAAGGGCTGAAGTCGTCGAGGATGGCGGTTTCGACAAAGATCTCGCCGTCACAGAGGGCGGAGAGCCGATCAAGGGCGAGCAGCGGATAACGGAGGTGGTAGAGGGTGCCGAAGAAGAAGATGACGTCGAACCGGCCAAGCCTGGCTGCGTCCGCCTCGTAGACGGTCATTTCCAGGCGCTTGCAGCGGTCGTCGCCGTAGCCGAGCTGCTTTTTGCAGAAATCGAAGGTCTCCCACGCCTTGCGGTCGCGTTTGTCCAGTGAGCCCAGGTAATCGCTGAAGTCGTCGATGGCGATCACCTCCCGCGCCCCCCGTTTCAGGGCCGCGAAGCTCCAGTAGCCGTCCCATGCCCCGACATCGAGCACCCGTTTGCCGGAAAGATCGGCCGGAACACGATAGGCGCCGGCATCAATGGGGGCATAGCCCGGCGTGACAATGCCGCCCGGCAGGTCGATTTTGTGGTACCAGAAGGGAAAGGTGTTGATGGCGGCCATGAGCGTCTCCCGGTTTTCGGTCGGCTGGCCGGGATCTGCGGCAAGGGGGGGCGATGCGCCCTGCACCGCCTTGAGCAGCTCGCCGATATTTTCCAGGGCAACGCCGTCCTCCGGGGCGATTTCCAGGGTCTTGCGGAAGCAGCGCAGGGCCTCGTCGTACTCGGCGCGATGATAATGGAGGACGCCGAGATTGTTATAGGCGGTGGCGCAGTCCGGATCAAGGGCAATGGCCCGGACAAAGAGGGCCTCCGCCTCGGCGATCCGTCCTGCGCCGAAAAGTTCCTCGCCTTTGCCGTTCAACTCGGCCGCCGTGTCTGTTGTCATGGTATCCTCCTCATGGATGTCGGCCAGGGGCCGGGGGGTGATTGTTGCGCACCAGTCGCGCCACATGCTCCGCAAGGCCGCTTCCATTTCCTGGGCGAAACGTTGCTTGTCGCAGAGAACAGAGGCGGCAAGGATGGCGCGGGCATGGGTTCTGAACCCGCGCAGTTGTTCGCGGTCATTGGCCAGGGCCACCGCCTTGCAGACATATTCCTCCGGGTTTGCGGCGAGCAGATGGTTCAATGTGCAGCTGGTCAGGATGCTGGCGCTTACCCGGGCGCAGTGCAGGTCGCCCCGCAGGGCGATGACCGGCACCCCCATCCACAGCGCCTCGCAGGTGGTGGTGGTACCGTTGTAGGGAAAGGGGTCAAGGCCGATGTCCACTTCATTGTACAGACTGAGATGTTCTTCGGTGGAAGCGGTGCGTTTTTTAAGGAAAATCCGATTGGGGGAAATGCCGTAGCGGTGAAAGATGTCGAGATAACGCTGCCGGGTGGCGGGATCCTCGAAAACGATGCTTTTCAGCACGATGCGCGAATCCTGCACCTGGTTGAGGATGTCGCACCAGAGTCGGATCACCGATTCCGAGGTTTTGGTGATGTTGTTAAACGAGCCGAAGGTGATTGTCCCCTGCCCCTCGGCGGGGAGTGTTCCGATGGCCGGGGCGCTTTCCGGCGGCGAGTAACAGAGAAAGGAGCCGGGCAGGCGGACCAGCTTTTCCGTGTAATAGGGGTCGGAGGTGCCGGGCGGGTCGGCAACGGCATCGGTGATGCGGTAGCCAATGGTGGCAACGCCGGTGGTGTTGGGGTAACCAAGCCAGGAGACCTGCACCGGGGCCGGCCGGCGGGCAAAGACCAGCAGACGGTTGTGAGCGGTATGCCCG
>CAZUZJ010000315.1:0-2642 GCA_964624225.1 uncultured Desulfobulbia bacterium
ATCTACATGGCCAACTACGATACCTGCGTGAAAAACCCCGCCTACTGGCAGGGATTTTTCGCTTCGCCGGAACAGAAAAAAATCGAACGCCCCCGATCCGGAAGCGACGAATCCTAACACCAGCGACAATCGCTCACAGGGAGAGGCCATGCCGATGCCGGACACAAACCAACGCCTTTTCGCCGACCAGGTCCGCCATCTTTACGCCAACCAGAACATCAGCCTGGTGGCGAACCTGGTCAACTCACTGATCATCGTCCTCCTCTTTCGGCCGCTCGTTTCCCTTGTCACCCTGCTTTCCTGGTTTGCGGCACTCGTCATCATCAACCTGACCAGGCTGGCCCTGGCCAGGCGCTATTTTGCCGACCAATCCGCCGATCAACGGGCCGGCAGGTGGGCGCGCCACAACATCATCGGCCTGGTCCTGTCCGGACTGGTCTGGGGCAGCGCCGGGCTGCTTTTTTTTCCACCCCAGTCAATCCCCCACCAGTGTTTTCTCGCCTTTACCCTGGGCGGCATGGTGGCCGGCGCCGCCGGCTCCACCGCAACGGTTCGCCATGTCTTTCCTCTCTATCTCGGCACCACCCTGTTGCCCATCACCGTGAAATTTCTGCTGGCCGGCAGCGCGGTGCAGACCGGCATGGCGGTCATGCTGCTGATCTTCAGCATCTTCTGCCTGATCCTGTCCAAGCGGGTACGCGGGATCATCAGCGAGTCACTGCTGACCGCCTATGCCAAGGAAGAAGAGGTGCGGGAACGCGAAAAGGCGGAAGAGCAATTGCGCAATCAACAGGAAAGACTGGAGAATATCGTCGCCGACCGCACCGAGGAACTGACCCGCCAAAACAAAACCCTGGCGGAAGAGATTGCCCGGCGCCTCGAAACCGAGCAGGCATTGCGGCAGGAAAGAGACAAACTGGAGGCCATCACCCGGACCCTCGCCATGTCGGAAAAAAAATTCCGGACCCTGTTTGACAGCGTCCATGACGCCATCCTCATTAAAGACATCAACGGCAGACTGATCGAGGCCAATCGCGCCGCCTGCGACCGGCTCGGTTATTCCCGCCAGGAGCTGCTCGCGCTGCCGCCCGATTCTTTCATCGCCCCACCCTATAACGGCCAGACCGGTCTGCGGCGACAACAGGTGCAGGAATATGGAGAGGTCATTTTCGAAAGCGCCCATCTGGCCAAGGACGGCACCGTGATTCCGGTCGAGCTCAGCATAAAAAAAATCGTTTATGATGAACAACCGGCCACTCTCGGCGTGGCCAGGGATATCTCGGAACGCAAAAAACGGGAAGCGGACAACCTGCGCACGCAAAAACTCGAGTCCCTCGGCGTCCTTGCCGGCGGCATTGCCCATGACTTCAACAACCTGCTCACCGCCATTCTCGGCAATATCAGCCTGGCGCGGCTTACCGTTGAACCGGACAGCACGATTGGCGCGACCCTGGCCAGCACGGAAAAAGCCGCGCAGCGGGCCCGAACGCTGACCCAGCAACTCCTCACCTTTTCCCGGGGCGGCGCGCCGATTAAGGAATCATCCTCCCTCAGCGACATGCTTCGTGAATCCGCCGATTTTGCCGTACGCGGCTCGCAAGCCGTCTGCCGTTATGACCTGCCGGACCACCTCTGGCTGGTCGATGCCGACCGGGGACAACTCAGTCAGGTATTCCAGAATCTCGTTCTCAATGCCGCCCAGGCCATGCCCGGCGGCGGAGAAATCCTGATCAGCGGCCGCAATATCGAGATCCGGCCGAATGAGATGCCGCCCCTTGCTCCGGGCCGGTACCTGCAAATCTCGGTACAGGACACGGGCGTCGGCATTGCCGAAGACGATCTCGGCAAAATCTTTGACCCCTATTTTTCCACCCGGGAAAACGGCAGTGGTCTCGGCCTGGCGGTGGCCCATTCGATTATCATCAATCACGGCGGCCACATCACCGTCGCATCACGACTCGGCAAAGGCACGACGTTTACCATCTCTCTCCCGGCCGGGCAGCCGGGTCAGCAGCAGGAGTCGGAACCGGAGAACCGCCGGCCGGCCGGTAAAGGCAGGGTGCTGGTCATGGATGATGACGAGATGATCCAGGAGGTGGCAAGCCACATGCTCCACTCCCTGGGTTATGAAATCGGACAGGCACGGGACGGCGCCGAGGCCATCATTCGCTATGCCGAGGCACGAGAGCACGGCATCCCCTATGATGTGGTGATCATGGACCTGACCGTTCCCGGCGGCATGGGCGGCGAAGAGGCCATTGCCAGGCTGCGAGCCATTGATCCCGCCGTCAGGGCCGTTGTCTCAAGCGGCTATGCCACCAACGCGGTGATGGCCAACCATGAAGAATACGGTTTTCAAGGCGTCGTGCCCAAGCCGTTCACCGTCCAGGATCTGGCCCGGGTGCTCAATGAGGTTCTGGAGGACAGAGGGACAAATGAGTAAAATTTTCCCAGCCGTCATTTTCGCAAGGATAAACTCAAGCGGGATGACATGCTGGCTTCCGGGTCGCGCTTCGCTAGCCCGGACTGACAAAAGAACCGATTGTCATCATCTTGCAACAGGCTCTGCAAAAAGGAAAAACGGAGAATGACGGTTGCGTTTACAAGGCGCCGTCTTCATGGTACGGTGTGGTTGTGGTCAG
>CAZUZJ010000316.1:0-2615 GCA_964624225.1 uncultured Desulfobulbia bacterium
CGCCCGGCCGAAGCCGGAGCGTTTCCCCTCTGATGAAATATCCTTTAAATTCAGTTGACATAAAATCCGCATTGCCTTATATAATCTATTTGGTGAGCGGGCATAGCTCAGCTGGTAGAGTACAAGCTTCCCAAGCTTGGTGTCGCGGGTTCGAATCCCGTTGTCCGCTCCAGAATGGCCAGGCCCTTTTCCTCAGGATCGGGCCTTTTGCATAGTGTGCGCTGCACAAGACGCGGAGGCGGCGAAAAGGCCTATTCCGCTTCGCCATGACAGAAATTTCCCGTCTTGGGAATGTGGTTATGGGCGGATTGGCGGCAGACATGCATGGAGTGCGTGTCTGCGGGCTGATTGCGGCAGTGTCGCTGACAATGCCGGATGGATGCGCTCCTGCGCAGGCACCGGCTGGATGGCACTCGTTTGCCGTCCGCGGCAAAGTGGGCGCTGCCCGCTTTTTTTATTTTGGCAGCGGTCAAAAAATGGCGCTGTCAGCGGTCCGCATCGGCTTTGGCGGGACTGAAAAGAATGACGATATCTGCGCAGCGTAAACGATGGAATCATACAGACAACGCATTGCCGACGAAGTGGCCCGGACCGTCGAGCCGGTGCTGACTGAGTTTGACCTGGAGCTTGTTGAAGTGCAGTTCAGACAGGAACAGGTCGGGCTGGTCCTGCGCATCGTCATCTACCGGAAAGACGGGGTCGGTATCGATGATTGTGCCCGGGTCAGTCGCGAGGTCGGCCATCTTCTGGATGTTGAAGATCTTATTGCCGAGAAGTACCACCTGGAGGTCTCCTCCCCCGGTTTGGACCGCCCTTTGAGAACGGAAAAGGATTTTATTCGCGCCCTCGGTGAAAAGATAACCCTGAAAGTCGATGCTGCAGGTCAGGGAATGACCCACTGCGGAATTGTGGCCGCTGTGGATGACGGTGTGGTCAGGCTTCAGACCCCGGCAGGTTCTCTGTCGTTTTCCCTGGCTGAAATAAAAAAGGCGCGGCGCGAAATTGAATTTTAACTATACGCAACCGGCCAGTGTGCCGGTTCGGCCCGCTTTTACAGGCCACTGTGGCTGAAACTGTGGAGAAGGCGAATGGTGACAGATTTAAAACGTATCATCGATCAGATCAGTCGCGATAAAGGGATCGACCGGCAGTTGCTTGTCGAGGCCCTGGAAGAGGCTGTGCTTTCCGCTGCCAAAAAACGATATGGCGTCCGGCGGGATATCGAAGTCAAGTTCAATGAGGATATGGGTGAGGTTGAGCTCTTTCAGTTCCGCAAGGTGGTGGAACATGTTGCAGATGAGCAGACCGAGGTGTCGCTGGATGAGGCGTTGCGCCTCGACCCGGAGGTCGAACTGGGTGATGAGCTTGGTTCCAAGATGGAGAACGTCGCAGATCTTGGCCGCATCGCCGCCCAATCCGCCAAGCAGGTCATCATCCAGAAGATGAAGGATGCGGAAAAGGATGTCGTCTTCGAGATGTATCGCGATCGCAAGGGTGAGATCGTCAATGGTATTGTCCAGCGATTTGAACGGGGAAACATCATTGTCAACCTTGGCCGCACCGATGCGGTTTTGCCTAAGAAGGAGCAGATGCCGCGTCGTTCCTATCGCCAGGGTGATCGGATGCGCGCCTATCTTTTGGAGGTGCGCCAGGATGTTCGTGATCAGCAGCTTGTTTTGAGTCGCACCTGCAAAGAATTTCTCATTAAGCTCTTTGAAATGGAAGTGCCTGAGATCGCCGAAGGGATTGTCAAGATTATCAGTGCCTGTCGTGAACCAGGATCGCGGGCCAAGATCGCCGTCGCCTCTTCGGAATCAGACGTGGATCCGGTCGGCGCCTGTGTCGGTATGAAAGGATCGCGGGTGCAGAATGTCGTTCAGGAATTGCAGGGGGAGAAGATAGATATCGTCCCCTGGAGCCCCGACCCGGCGAAATATGTTTCCAATGCCCTGGCTCCGGCCCAGGTGTCCATGGTTGTGGTTGATGAGGACAAAAAGACCCTGCTGGTCGTGGTTCCGGACGATCAGCTGTCCCTTGCCATCGGCCGTCAGGGGCAGAATGTTCGACTTGCCTCGCTGCTGCTGGGCTGGCGCATTGATGTGAAAAGCGAACAGCGTTACGCCCGGATGCAGGAAGCCGGCTTTCAGTCTCTCCTTGGTGTCCGCGGGGTGAGTGAAAAAACGGCGGAATTGCTTTATGACGGCGGCATCGCCTCGTGTCAGGAGCTGGCGCGGGCGGAAGAGGAAACCATTGCCTCCCTGATCGGTTGTGGGCCGGAGGATGCTGTGTTGCTGAAGGATGCAGCGGCGACAGCGCTGGCCGGCGAGATGAATGACGCCGAGCGGGAGGAGCAGGTGGTTTCCGTCAACGGCGACAATCGGCTGTGATGGATGATAAGTTTTCCCGAGTCGCCTGGACCGGCACATCAGGAGCCGCAACGGACTTGCGTTGTCTGCGGACGGAAAGCTGCCAAAAAGTCGTTGATTCGCTTTATCGCCGATCATGGCGTTATCAGCGTAGACGAAGGCCAGATCAATGGCGGTCGTGGCTGTTATAGCTGTCCCGGTGATCAGTGCCTGGCCGGTCTGCGAAAAAAAGTTAAGAGAATGAACAGG
>CAZUZJ010000317.1:0-2606 GCA_964624225.1 uncultured Desulfobulbia bacterium
GGATAATGGCGCGCGGCCGGCCGGCGCTTCTGGCAATGGCGACGAGCAGCTCTTCCCCCCCGCAACCGATCGCCAGCCGCTCCGGGGCAATTCCCAGAGAATCGGCGAGGGCGACAATCAGCGCGCCAGCATTTGCCTCCGACGGCCGGCAGAGTGTCTCCACCCCCCGGCTGATGATGCGGCGCAGGGTTTCCGGCGGCCCCAGCGGGTTGAGGGCCAGGCTGAAGTCGATGCGAGGAGGAGATCCGACGTTCTCAGACGCCATCACTTGTCCGCCTCGGACACCGCCGCCTCGGCAAAGGTGGCGATACCGGTCAGCACCTGCACCGCCGCCTCCACGACATTCATGGCCAGCGCCGCGCCGGTACCCTCGCCGAGCCGCATGTTGAGATCAAGGAGCGGCTCCTTGCCGAGCCGCTCCTGCATGAGTCTATGCCCCGGCTCCACGCTGCGGTGGGCGGCGATGATGTAGTCGGCCACCTCGGGCTTGAGCCCATGGGCGATAAGCGCCCCGGCGGTGGAGATAAAGCCGTCCACCACCACCGGCTTTTTTTGTGCCGCCGCGCCGAGAATGATGCCGGCAATACCGCCGATCTCGAAACCGCCGACCCGGGCCAGCACGTCAAGGGCGTCGGCCGGGTCCGGCCGGTTGACGGCGAGGCTTTTTTCAATCACCGCGATCTTGTGGCGCAGTTGCCCGTCATCAAGGCCGGTGCCCCGGCCGCAGATGGCGGCGACCTCCACCCCGGTCAGCGCGGCGAGGATGGCGGTGCTCGGGGTGGTGTTGCCGATACCCATGTCGCCGGTGCCGAAGATGTCGGTGTCCGGACCGAGCAGTCGGGCCACCTCGATCCCTGCCTCAATCGCCGCCATTGCCTGCTCCCGGCTCATGGCCGGGCCGGCGGCGATATTGGCGGTGCCGGGTGCGATCTTGCGGTCAATGATTTTACCGGTGCGGGCCAGTTCGGCGAGATCAGCGGCCACCCCCATGTCCACCACCACCACCCGCGCCCGGCACTGGCGGGCCAGGGCATTGATGCCCGCGCCGCCGCGCACGAAGTTGTGCACCATCTGCGGCGTCACCTCCTGGGGAAATTTGCTCACCCCCTCGGCCACCACCCCATGGTCGCCGGCCATGGTGACAATGGCCTTGCGGCTCACCGCCGGATTCATCGACCGGGTCATGCCGGCCAGGTCCAGGGCCAGATCCATCAGGCGGCCCAGGGACCAGTGGGGCAGGCAGAGATTGTCGAGCCGCTGCCGGGCGGTCGCCCGCCATCCTTCGTCCTGTCTGGTGATTGCGGGCAGTGTCTGGTGCAGGATGTTCATGATGCTCCTTTGTGCCGGGCAAAAAAAAATCCCCGGACCGTTAAAATAACGACCCGGGGATTTCCCAATTTTATCCACGAGACCACCGGCGCCGATATCACCGCGTATCGGGCGCCACAGCAGATCAGGCAGGTATTCTGACTCCCGGTTCACCCTCTTGGCCGCGCCTTCCCACCCGCTTCTTGCGGGCAGTGGCATCATGCGGAATCGTCACCGGTCACAGCGGCGGGCCCGTCCCCGATTTGCACGGCGGTTCCCTCCCTGATCACTTCAGCCTACATACTAAAACAACGCCCAGGAGTCAAGCCCGATGGCGCCGGAAAAACTCCACGGTCGGTCGCCGTTGTCGGGCATTGCTTGACACGAACCCTTCCCTTCAGTACATTTTCGGAAGTGAGAAGTAAGGAGCAAGGAAAGAAAACACACGGGAGCCGCTATGGATGCAAACTGCCTGTTCTGCAAAATTATCAAGGGAGATATCCCTGCCAAGAAAATCTACGAGGATGACGAGATCCTCGCCTTCTGGGACATTGCCCCCCAGGCGCCGAAACATTTTCTCGTCATCCCGAAAAAACACCTGCGCGGTCCGGCCGCAGTCAGTGAAACGGACGAACGCCTCATCGGCAAAATGATGCGGATCGGCGCGGCGGTCGCCCGCGACAACGGCATCGGCGATGACTTCCGGGTGGTGTTCAACAACGGCGCCGGCGCCGGCCAGACCGTTTTCCACATCCACATGCATGTGCTCGGCGGCCGGGCCATGAACTGGCCGCCGGGCTGATGCCGACGACCAGTTCAGCCGTCCGGTCCACCACCGGGGTGATCCTCGCCGGCGGGGCCAGTTCGCGTTTCGGCGGCAACAAGGCGCTCGCCCTCCTGGAGGGCCGGCCGCTCATCGCCCATGTCGCCGATGTTCTGGCATCGGTCTTCACCGACCTGCTGCTGGTTACCAACACCCCGGCGCCCTACCGTTTTCTCGGCTGGCCGATGGTGGCCGACAGCCGGCCCAACCAGGGGCCGCTGGCCGGCATCCAGGCAGCCCTGCGGACCATGGCAACCGACCAGGCCTGTGTCGTGGCCTGCGACATGCCCCGCATCCGGGCCGACCTGCTCACCCTGCTCGCCAATCAGCCGGGCAACTGGGACGTGGCCCTGCCCTGGCTTGCAAGCGGGCCGGAACCGCTCTGCGCCGTTTATCGGAAAAGCTGCCTGCCAATCATCGACGACCAGCTCGGCCGGGGCCAGGGCGCGATTTACCTCGCCCTGAACCAGCTTTG
>CAZUZJ010000318.1:0-2598 GCA_964624225.1 uncultured Desulfobulbia bacterium
CTCCTGATAGAGTCGTTCCCGCTGGCCGTAGGTGCGGACATCCCGGTAGAGCATGAAGATCTCCATGTCCGGGTTCAGATCCTTGAGTTTGAGGGCGGCATCAATGGCATGGGTGCAGCAGACCCGGCTGCAGTAGGGCCGTTCGGGAATCCGCGAACCGACGCAATGGATGAAGACCGCCTGGCTGACGGTGCTGAGGGCGGTGTCCTTCTCGATGAAACGTTTATCGAGTTCCAGCAGGGTGTGGACATTGGGATTTTCGCCATGGAGATAGCGCCATTGGCCCTCGGGTTTGCTGGGCTCACCGCCCACCGCCATAACCGCCACCCCATGCTCGAAGCTCTGGCCATCGGTAAAGGTGGTGGTAAAGGCCCCCACCGAACCGGCCACCTCCCGGATTTCCGTGTTGTATTTGACGGTGATGTGGGGATGGCTGCCGACCTGGGTCGTCAGATCGGTGACAAAGGGGAGAATCTCCCTGCCCTGCCAGTTGCGGTAGACCTTGCGGCCATTGCCGCCGAGGATGTCGCTCTGTTCGACAAGGGTGACCGGGTAGCCCTGATCGGCAAAGGCCAGGGCCGCGGTCATACCGGCCACCCCGCCGCCGATGACAAGCGCTGCCTTGGTCACCGGCACGGTGTTGTAGGACAGCGCTCCCTCGCCGCGCACCCGGGCCACCGCCATCCGGACCAGATCCTTGGCCTTGGCCGTGGCCCTGGCCGGGTCATTCTGATGGACCCAGGAGTCCTGATCGCGGATATTGGCCATCTCAAAGAGAAATTTGTTCAGACCGGCGTCGCGCAGCGTCTCCTGGAAAAGCGGTTCATGGGTGCGGGGCGAGCAGGAGGCCACCACTACCCGGTTGAGATCATGCTCCCGGATCATGGCGACCATCTGGTTGATGGTGTCCTGGGAGCAGGTGAAGAGGTTGGTCTGGGAAAAGACGACATCGGGCAGGGTGGCGGCATAGGAGGAGACGGTCGCCACATCGACGACACTTGCGATATTGATGCCGCAATGGCAGACAAAGACGCCGATGCGCGGGGGGCGGGCGTAGATATTCTGTTCGTCCGGGTAGACTTTTTTGCGGGTTTCCGTCCAGCGGAGGGGGGTCAGGAGACGGCTTGCCTCAGAGGCGGCGGCGCTGGCCTCCATCACCGACTGGGGGATGTCTTTTGGTTCCGAGGCGGCGCCACAGACGTAAACGCCGGGCCGACTGGTGGCCACCGGGTTGAAGCTGTCGGTGCGGATGAAGTTGTCGGGGTCGAGCTCGAGGCCGAGGATGGCGGCCAGCTCGATGGTGTGCCGGTACGGACTGAGACCGGTGGAGAGCACCACCATGTCGAATTCATCGAAGCAGACCTGGCCCTGTTCGTTGACATAACGGATCAGCAGGTCGCCCTCTTTGCCGGGAGCAGGGATGATGGAATGGACTCTGGCCCGGTGGAACTGCACCCCTTTTTCTTTGGCCTGATTATAGTAATTTTCAAATCCCTTGCCATGGGTCCGCATGTCCATGAAGAAGATGGAGGAGGCAAATTCGCCATGGGAGTGCTCCTTGGCGATGACTGCCTGTTTGAGGGCAAACATGCAGCAAACGGATGAGCAATAAGGGTGGCCGACCCGGTTGATGTCCCGGGAGCCGATGCATTGCAGCCAGGCGATTTTTTTCGGCTCCCGGCCGTCGGACGGTCTTTCCAGGTGGCCAAGGCAGGGGCCGGAGGGGCTGAGAAACCGCTCGAATTCCATGGAGGTGACGACATTGGCCAGGCGGCCGTACCCGGTGAAGTCGAGGGAGGAGGGGTTAAAGCGGGAAAAGCCGAGTGAGAGCACCACCGAGCCCACCTCCAGGACATGGTCCCGGGCCGTCTCCTCAAAGTTGATGGCTCCGGCCGGACATTCCTTGGCGCAGATGCCGCAGCGGCCCGGCTTCTTGAGCCAGATGCAGTGAGCCGGATCGATGGCGTATTTGAGCGGCACGGCCTGCGGGTAGCTCAGGTAAGCCGCCTTGCGCGTGCCAATGCCAATATTGAAGTCGTTGGTCACCTTTTTCGGGCATTTTTCCGCACAGAGACCACAGGCGATGCACTTGGCCGGATCCACATACCGGGGCCGCTGCCGGACCACGGCCCGGAAATTGCCTGGTTCTCCGTCCAGGGAAAGGAGGTCGGACAGGGTGAGGAGGTTGATGTTGAGATGTCGGCCACATTCCACCAGCTTGGGGGAAAGAATGCAGGCAGAGCAGTCATTGGTGGGGAAGGTCTTGTCGAGCTGCGACATCTTGCCGCCGATGGCGGCGGTTCGCTCCACCAGATGGACGCGAAAGCCGCTGTCTGCCAGATCAAGAGCTGCCTGAACCCCGGCGATGCCACCGCCGACAACCAAAATCGATCCTTTGGCCATTGTCTCTACCGTTAAGTTAAAGTTCCAACGTTTCAGCGTGCCAACGTGTAAGCGTTTTAAGCAGTGTCTCTAGCGCACCATCGCCCTGACAATCCAGTTCCATAGGTGGGTTGCCTGCCATTTGCCGCCGTAATGGGCCGCGAGATCCTTGATCTGGGTATGGCAGTTGTGGCAGGGGGGGATGCCAACATCCGC
>CAZUZJ010000319.1:0-1087 GCA_964624225.1 uncultured Desulfobulbia bacterium
CGACTCACCTTGCCCTGGAGACGCCCGGCAAACTCGCCGGTCCGCGTCAGAAAAATGAGAGTCGGGACCGTTTCCACCCGTAGTTCCCGCGCCACGCCGCGCGCCTTTCCGACCGGAAAGGAGAGCTGATGCCGCTCTTTGAAGCCCGCGATATCCTCGGTTGCGCTCTGATAAAAGGCGCCAATGACGAGAAAACCCCGGGTTTTGTACTCCTGGTAGATGCTTTCCAGGAGGGGAGCCGCATCACCGCACTGCCGTCAGAGATGGGAGCCGACATAGATGAGGAGAGCTCTGCCCCGGAGATTCTCCGGGGTGTAGGTGATGCCGTCGAGGTCGGTGAAGGAAAAAGAGGCGGTGCGGGCCGCCAGAGCGGGGACGGCATGCAGAAAAAGGAACAGCAGGAGAAAAAGACGGGTCGGTTTCACGGCGACTCTCCTTGACATGGGTGGTAAAAAGGCCGGTATGGGGCGGAAATTACTATACCGGATGTCCCACTCCGTGTCATCAGGGAAGAAGCTGCGACCTTCTTTTCAGAATAAATCGATAAAAGGGCGAATTCTGTCCTGATGGATGTCGTCCAGCAGGGCCTCCGGGTTACGGTGAAATTCTTCCGACAGCTTCTGCGGGTCGAAAAATTCCCGGTCATAAGGAGCAATCAGATTAAGCTGTTCCCAACGGGTCAGATAGTATTCGATGAGATCGGGCAGTTGGCTGATGACGGTCTGGGTCGGAAAGGGATCAACGAAACTCGATCGGCGCAGTTTTTCGCCGGACAGGGTCTGGGTCTCGTAAAAATTCTGCATGAACATCAGCTCCGGCGGCATACGGGAGTCAATGCCGATTTTGACCAGCAGTCTGATTATTTTTTTCAGGCAGTTCGCCCCGAAGCGGGCCATCGGGTAAGGGAGATAGATTTCCTTGGGGCGCGGCAGCTGCAGGTAGTTGCGGATGGTGAGAATGACCCGGGCCAGGGCAAGCGGTTCCGGATCAACGAGATGGATGGTCTGCCCTGAAAACTCGTCGCGCCGGGCCAGAGCATGGCGGACAACATGGGGAATTTTTTTTGCGTTGCTGTAGGAGTGGCGGG
>CAZUZJ010000319.1:1208-2593 GCA_964624225.1 uncultured Desulfobulbia bacterium
CCCTGAATCTTGTGATCGTGTTTGCCGTAGACAATGGCCAGGCGGATGACGGTGTAATCGAGTCCTTCCGTGCGGCTGAGATGGGCCAGGGTCTTTTCGCTCATCAGTTTCGACTTGGCGTAGTTACTCATCTCCGGTCGCAACGGGCGCTGCATCTCTTCCGGGAGATTCTCGCCGGCGGGCAGCACGGCGGCGGAACTGAAAAAGATGTAAGGGATGCCCAGGGCCGCCGCGGCCCGGGCCAGATTGACGGTGCCGAGGTAGTTGATGTCAAAGGAGATTTTCGGGTTGCTGTCGATCCCGGCGATTGCCGCATTGACAATGAAGTCCGGCCGGTAATCGGCAAAAAGGCTTCTGATGTCGGCGGGATCGCGGAGACTCAGCTGCTTGCTGTTGGGGGCCAGAATGTTGCAACCCCATTTCTTTTTGAAAGAGTGAACAAGGGCGCCGCCCACCAGGCCGGAACCGCCAATGATGAGGCCGGATCCGCGTCGGAGAAAGTCTTCGGTTGCTGTCATGAAAAACCTGCTGCTGGAGAAGAAGATGGCCAAAGCATGATGCAAATGGGGCATACTCACTCTATCCTACAACAGGAACTGTCCGTATTCCAAAAAAAAGATGCCTAAACGGCTTTCCTTGTTAAAAAAAATAATAATACCATTGTGTTGTGAGGTTTGTTGCCGGTCGATGCCTCCTCGGAATGACTTGCATCAGACAAAGATGTTATGGTACAAGATACCAGCATTTTAATCTTGCAGAGAAAACGGGATTCTCCCGTGCGGTGAGACTATTGAAGAGTGACAAACTTCCCGGTGTCCAGCCGAGAAAACGACGAACCCCACCGAAGCCGAAGAAGACGGCAAAAGAAAGGCTGCAGGAGTTCTGGAATATATTCGGCAGGGATGACGAGGTGCTCATTGCCATCTGTGCCGACCCGGATTCCCTGGCAAGTGCGCTGGCCATCAAAAGACTCCTTCGCTATCGGGTCAAGAACGTTACCATCGGCTATGCCAACGAAATCCGCCGGCTTGCCAATCTGACCATGCTGGAGCTGTTGAAGATTCCGGCGGAACGGATGAAGTGCTTTAAATCGGAACGCTTCACCAAGTATATTATCGTTGATTCCCAGCCCTCTCATAACCCCTGTTTTGATGATATCCCCTGGAGTGCCGTCATTGATCACCATCCCGTCACCCAGGGCTGGAAGGCGAATTTCGTCGATATCCGTCCCGAATACGGCGCCACCGCCTCAATGCTGGTCGAGTACCTGCGTGCCGCGGAGCTGAAACCCTCGGTGGCGCTGGCCACCGCCCTGTTTTACGCGATCAAGGTCGATACCCAGAATTTCGAGAAAAAGGCGCAGCTGGCGGACGCCATCTCCTTCC
>CAZUZJ010000320.1:0-2583 GCA_964624225.1 uncultured Desulfobulbia bacterium
TCAAGCCGTTGTCGCTGCCGATAAAGATCCTCTTTTCATCGAGCAGGGCAAGCTGCTCGCCCAAAGTCAATGTTCCCGCCAGGTTGGCGACAGACTGCGACAGACGAGCGATCACCGCCTTGTTTTTTTCCCTTTCCCGCTCCCCGCCGAAAAAGAGCACCTGATGCCCCTGATCAAGGAGTCGACTCGCCAGTTCGGCAAAATGCTCGACCGGCCAGAGCTTCTGTTTTCTGCCGCCGCCGACGTGGAGACAGACCAGCGGCCTTGCCGGATCGATTCCGGCGTCATGGAGCTTTTGCCGGACAGCCTGCCGTTTCTCTTCGGTTGCCTGAAAGTGGAAAACGCCGTCATCGACCGGGGCTCCCGCTGCGGTGGTCACCACCGCGTACTGAAAGAACTTGTGGCTGCCGCTCGGCGGAGCGACGGTGCGCGTATAGACATCCGGCCGCTCGGCGCTTGCCCGGGAAAAGGAACGGGCGGCCCGGGCCACCTGGGTGAGAATGGAGGAGGTGGAGCCGCCGTCAAGATCGATGGTCAGCTCCGGATGAATTTTTTTGATCCGCAAAAGAAAACGGAAATAGACGAACATCCGGGCCAGGACACTGCCCTCGTTGGCCATCCTGCGAGGATAAAAGAGGGTCTGGCGGTGATCGAGCAGCGGCTCGACGATCTCCCGGAAGGCGTCATCAAAGACAAAATAGTGCGCCGCAGCCTGAAAGTGATCGCGCACGGCGACAATGGCGGGCAGCGCCACGACGAGATTGCCCAGATGGGAATCAGGCATCAGGATGAGCACCTTGTCGATCGTCGTTTTCTGGTCCGCCATGGTGATTATTCTCCTTGCGTGGCAAAGTGGGGGCAATCAACTCCATGATTTCATTGTAACACCAGACCGGACTTCTCTGTCAAGCAGGGGTGTGGACGAAAAGAGGCTCAGGTGACCGATGACAGAAAACGACAGACCGGCGGCCGACGCCCCGTCACCTCCCGATAGGTCTCCGCCGGCCAGCCCAGGGCGATGACCGCATGAATCGTCTCGTCCGCCGGCATGCCGAGCGACCTGCAGATAAAACGCTCGCGCCGCATCGCCTCCACGGCAAAACCGATGAGACAGGTGCCGAGCCCCATGGCATGGGCGGCGAGCAGGATGTTGCCGGTGGCGAGCAGGGCGTCCTCAGCCGGACAGCTGCCGCCGGGCCGTGATCCGACGACAAGCGCCGCGGAAGCACCATGAAAAAGGAGATCGCGGCCCTCCTCCTCCCAGAGACGCAGACCGTCGGCAATGCTCTGGTAGTAGCTCCGATAATAACGGCCCAGCGCATCTTTCATGAAAAATCGGGCCAGCAGGCGCAGCAGGGGATTTTTTGCCCGCCGGTTGAGCTGCCGGTAAAAATCGGCAACCCGGTTGCCCAGTTCCTCGACCTCGACGCGAGCGGCCAGCACGGTAAAGGTCCAGGCCTGGCTGTTGGTGCCGGAGGGGGCGGTGGTGCCGATCTTGACCAGATCACGAAGCAGCTCGCTGGGGATCGGCCGCGTCTGGTAATTCCGGCAGGAACGGCGCGAGCGCATGAGGCGGACCAGCTCCGCCACGTCGCTCTCTCCCCAGGGCAGCCAGGCGCGATTTTCCGTAAACGTCGTAAAACCTAAGTCAGCCTCAACACCGGAAACGACAATGGCCTCCTCCGGACAGACGGCAACGCAGTGGCCGCAGCCGATGCACGACCTTCCGCTGACCACCGCCCGCCCCTCCAGCAGGGAAAAGACCCGGTCCGGGCAGACCCGCAGACACCTTCCGCAGCCGGAACAGCGTATTGAATCAATAAGCACCCCGATTGTATTGGTCATCTCTTTCCAGCCGGATGCGGAGCCTGTCCTTTTCCGGACCGCTTCCTGCGCTCTTTGCCATTTCCCTTGCCTTTGGCGGCGGTTCTGAATATATATTCGAGGTTTTCCACTTCACCATCTATTAAGCATGAAACTGGCGATCTGTCTATTCAATTACTTTTCCCATGGCGGACTGGAACGGAACTTTCTCAGGATCAGCCGTGAATGCCGTGGCCGAGGCCATGCGGTGGAGGTCTTCACCATGAAATGGGAGGGAGAACGGCCGCAGGACATCACGATCCATGAACTTGTCCCGCGCGGGCTCAGCAATCACCGCCAGGCGGCATATTTTGCCAGGCAGGCAACGAACCGGCTGGCCGGTGGTGACCATGATCTCGTTCTCGGTTTCAACCGCATGCCCGGTCTTGACCTCTACTATGCCGCCGATGTCTGTTATGTGGCCCGCATCGGTCGGCAGCGTTCCTTTTTCGCGCGTCTGACGCCGCGCTATCATCTCTTTGCCGCCTTCGAGCGGGCGGTCTTTGCCCCGGAGGCGGCAACGGACATCATCCTGCTCTCGGAACAGGAAAAAGACCTCTACCAGTCCGTCTATCACACCCCGGAGGAGCGCTTTCATCTCGTGCCGCCCGGGGTTGACAGAGAACGAATCCGCGCCGCCGTCACCCCGGCCAACCGGGAGCGGATCAGGCAGGAGCTGGGTCTGGCTGCCGACGATACGCTGTTGCTCATGATCGGCTC
>CAZUZJ010000321.1:0-2545 GCA_964624225.1 uncultured Desulfobulbia bacterium
TCCGATCTGAAGAGACGATTTTCAAGACCAACATGGAGGCGGTCAAGGAGATTGCCTACCAGTTGCGGCTGCGTAACATCGGCGGCATCATTATCATTGATTTCATCGACATGGAGAGCGAGGAGCACCGGGACGAGGTGTTCCGGGTGTTGAATGAGGCGGTGCGGGAGGACAAGAGCCGCATCAATATCCTGAAATTTTCCGAATTCGGCCTGGTGCAGATGACCCGCAAACGCAATCGCGAGGATCTCACCCGGATCATGTGCGAGCCCTGCTCCTGCTGCAACGGCGCCGGTCGGCTCAAGTCGGCCCGCACTCTTTGCTATGAGATCTTCCGCAAGATCACCCGGGATGCGGCGCGCAGCAAGGCCTCCACCGTGACGGTCAACGTCCATCCCAAGGTGGCGGCGATGATGCTCAAAAACGAGGCCATGACGATCAAGAACATCGAGGACGAGATCAAGATGACCCTGGTTATTTTTCCGAACCGCGAACTGCATCCGGAAAAATACGAGATCAGCTGGGATTCCGGCAAATAAACCGGTCTTCCCTGCCTCACTTGTCGCTTGACCCGGAGCGCCTTTTTGTCCATAATAAAGGGGGCGCATGGAAAAATGACGGGCGATGGCATGACGATCGTGCAACGCCTTTATAAGGGGAAGCGCGATGATGGACAGGAAAAAAGGTGGGAAAGTGGCGTGCAGGCTGCTGGGCGCCCTGATCATTATTTTTGATCTGCTCCTGCCCTCTCTGGCCTTGCCCGCTGCAGCTCGCCTCCCAGCAGCAACCCCCCCGATCAGTTCTGCTGCGGAGAGCGATTATCCGCCCTTTTCCATTGTTGATGCCGATGGCGGGGCGAGCGGTTTTTCCGTGGAACTGCTGCGGGCGACTCTCGCCGCCATGGATCGCGAGGTCGTTTTTCGCACCGGCCCGTGGCCCGAGGTGCGCGGCTGGCTGGAGAAGGGTGAAGTGGAGGCCCTGCCCCTGGTCGGCCGCACCCCGGAACGGGAATCCCTCTTCGACTTCACCTTCCCCTACATGACCCTGCATGGCGCCATCGTCGTGCGCAAGCAAACGACCGACATCCACGAGTTGAGCGATCTGCGGGGCCGCCGGGTCGCGGTGATGCAGGGGGATAATGCCGAGGAGTTTATGCGGCGTGAGGACCGCGGGGCTATTCTTCACTCTGCCCCCTCCTTCGAACAGGCCCTGCGTGAGCTTGACCAGGGCCGGCATGACGCGGTGGTGGTGCAGCGGCTGGTGGCTCTGCGTCTTATTCAAAAGGCCGGGTTCGACAACCTGCGCATCGTCAACAAGCCCATCGAGGAGTTTCAGCAGGATTTCTGTTTTGCCGTGCGGGAGGGCGACAGGGAGACTCTGGCCCTGCTCAACGAGGGGCTTGCCCTGGTCATGGCGGACGGCACCTATCGCGCTTTGCACTCCAAATGGTTCGCCCGCCTGGAGCTGCCGGACAACCGGAGACTGGTCATCGCCGGCGATCACAACTATCCTCCTTACGAATATCTCGACGAAGAGGGTCGGCCTGCCGGCTATAATGTCGACTTGACCATGGCCATCGCCCTGGAGACCGGGCTCGATGTCGAGATCCGCCTCGGGCCGTGGCCGGAGATTCGCCAGGCCCTGGCCCGGGGTGAGATCGATGCCGTCCAGGGCATGTTTTATTCGATTGAACGGGACAAAACCTTTGATTTCACCCCGCCGCATACGATCAATCACTGCATCAGCGTTGTTCGGGTGGGTACTGCGCCGCCCGTCACCCTGGCGGAGCTTTCCGGTAAGCGCATTGTTGTCGAACGGGGCGATATCATGCACGATTTTCTGGAGGAACAGGGGCTCGGCGATCAGGCCGTGGCGGTGGCTACCCAGGAGGATGCCCTGCGGCAACTGGCGGCCGGGGAGCATGACTGCGCCCTGGTTTCCCGGGTGACCGCCCGCTACTGGATAACCCGGCATGGCTGGGACAATCTGCGCCTAGGGCGCAAGGCCTTTCTCTCCCCTGGCTACTGCTATGCCGTGCCGCAGGGGCACCAGGCCCTGCTCACCCAGCTTGCCGAAGGGCTGAAAATCCTGGATGAAAACGGCCAGTACCGACGTATCTATGAGAAATGGATGGGGGTCTACGAGGAGCCGGAGACCGAATGGCGGTCCATTCTTCTCCATGTTGCCATGGGAGCCCTGCCGCTGTTGCTTGTTCTGCTGGTGGTTTTCCTCTGGTCCTGGTCGTTGCGCCGTCAGGTGGCGGCGAAAACCCGAGAGCTGCGGGAAAGCACCGAACTGCAACGGGCCATGGTCGCCTGTTCGCCCATGGCCATCTTCAGTATTGACACCGCGGGCCGGGTCACCTCCTGGAACGCCTCGGCGGAACGGGTGTTTGGCTGGACTGGTGACGAGGCCGTGGGTAAGCCCCTGCCCATCGTGCCGGAGGAGAAACAGGAAGAGTTTGCCGCCCTGCGCAAGCGTGTCGATGCCGGCGAGATTCTTGTCGCCGTTGAGGTGGTGCGGTGTAAAAAAGATGGCAGCCTTT
>CAZUZJ010000322.1:0-2535 GCA_964624225.1 uncultured Desulfobulbia bacterium
CGGCGACCCTGGTCATCTGCTGGCGGAGATCATCGTGCAGCGAGCGGCCGATGAGCCAGGAGGAAAGCAGCCAGAAGACGAGGGCGGCGCCGGCAAAGAGCAGGGCGAAGGGGACGACGATGCGCAAAAGAAGACGTTGCGGTCCTTTGCCCGATCCGGGTCGCTTCACAACACACCCTCCATTTGCCAGTGTCATCAAGGGGAAGGCACCCTACTCTTCGCCGGCAGGGGCAGGGCCCGGCGGCAGCAACCTGGCGGCAAGCGGCCAGAGGGCGAGCGGCAGCAGCACCGCAAGCGCCAGCCCATACCCCGGCTCCTGCCGGGAAGAGACGCCGATCCAGACAAAGAGGGCGGCGGTCGGCACCGTGCCGAGCAGCAGGGAAAAGAGAAATCTTCCCCAGGCCATCCGCGCCAGCCCGGCCAGAATCGTCATGACCTCGGGCAGCATCGGCAGCATGCGGCTGGCGATGATGGCCAGACCGCCCCACTGCTCAAAAAAAGAGTGAAAACGCGCCAGCTCCTCTGCCGAGGCCAGGCGATGCATCGCCTTCCGGCCGGCATAACGGGCCACCGCATACCCGACGAGGCCGGCGCCGGTCGAACCGATGACGCTGCACGCCAGTCCGATCCCGAAACCGTAAACCGCGCCGAGGGCGGCCATGATGCCGGTGGCCGGCACCGGCAGGACGAGATCGGTCACCAGCAGGCCGATACCGGCGAGCCAGCCCCAGGCCTTCATTGCCGCGAACCACTGCCGGCACGCCTCCTGGCTGAAGAGCAGCTCGAAGTCTGCGCCGAAGAGGGCGAACTGCGCGAGAAAAAGGGCTGCCAGCAGGGCGATGATCAAAAAAATCCGCCAAAAGAGTCTCATCGTCGCCGCCAACCGTTTGCCGTCCGCCTCACGCGCCGCCTCCCGCCTCTCACTTCGCTCCCCTTGCCCGCTTCACCGCATCGCGCCGGGGATAGAGGGGGGGCAACGCACTCTCCGGGTCCGTGCCCCTTTTGCCCTCATCGCGCAGCCGGCGCGTCACGGCCAGCAGCTCGTCACCCCGCCAGCCGCCGGTTGCCCCATCTTTACTGTAAAGGATTGCGTTCATTTCCTCCAGCAGACAATGCAGTCTTTTCTCCGGCCCAAGCCGGTCGATATCGGTCAGGGTGATTCTTTTTTCCCCTGGCCAACGGCACCGGACCCAGGCCAGCAGGGCCTGGCGCGCCGCCTGGGGATCATTGTCCCGGCAGGCGACAGCCAGGGCGGCAAAGGCCTCGCGCTCCCGCAGCCTGTCCCCCGCACCATTGCCACTGCCCTCCGGGGTCGAACGGAGCGCCAGACGGCGGTGCAGGCGGAAAAGCAGCAGCAGGGTGACAAGCCAGGCAATGGTGAGCAGGACGCATGCCAGCATCCAGCGACGATCTGCCGGCCTCTCCGCCTCGCCGGCGGAAGGCGGAGAGGCGACGGTTCGCTCTTCGTCGCCCGGCCGGACCGCGTCGTCCCCGCCAACGGCCGGCTTCTCCGCTCCTGGCGCGACCCGCAGTTCCCGATCAGGGATGACGGCATACTCCACGGCCGATTTTTTCGTGTTCCACCAGGCAATCCGCTGCTCCGGCAGACGCAAGGCGCCGGGCCGGGTCGGAACGAGGACCACGGTTTCCCGGCGGCTGCCGACGATGCCGCCTGCCACGTAACGGTTCTCCGTCTCTGCTTTGCCCGGATAGAGCTTGAGGCCATCAACCGCCGGCAGGCCAACGGGAGGGAGTTGCCCGGCCCGCGCCCCGACGGCGGTCAGGTCGAGGGTGATGGTCACCGCGTCGCCGACCCGCAGTTCGGCAGGCGGCCGGCTCCATTTTTCCGTCACCGTCACCTCAGCGGCCGGCAGCCAGGACGCTCCGGCCGGATAGTCGGGCGATTGCGGCAGCACCGTGACCGTGCGCGGCCCCGTGCGTCGGCTGATCATCTCCGTGCCGGCGGTCGGCTCGAAAAAACTGCGGGCCCGCTGCGGTCTGGCAACCCTGGCCTGCACCCGCATTCCTTCGATGACAAGGCTCCCGCTTTTCTGCGGAAAGAGGGCATAGTGAAGCTCAAAGACGCGATGGGTGACACCGTTTATCTTTTTCTCATAGGCAACGGGCTCAAGGGGTTCGACCACGGTATCTGGCGGCTGCGGTGCGCCGGGATCGAGCACCTCGACTCCGGCGGCCGCGAAGATCCGCACGGTAAAGAGGAACTGGCCCTGGACCATGACCGAGGGGGTGTCAACCGCTGTTTCAACAAACAGGGTCTGGCCGGCAGCCCCGGGGTCCGGCGCCGCCTCTTTGTCGACCTGGACGGTGATCTGCGGAGTTTTTTCGCCGCCCAGTTCGAGGGGGGGGATGGTCAATGTCCCGGCCCGGCGGGGGGAGAGCACGAGCTGGACGGTGGTTTCGGTGGCGGCCTGGCCGTTGACGATGCGGGTGCTGCTGCTCCGGTTCTGGCCCAGCACGGTGAAGTCCTTTTCCAGCCCGGCAAGATCGAGCGAGGACAAGAGGCCGCCTTCCCGG
>CAZUZJ010000323.1:0-2517 GCA_964624225.1 uncultured Desulfobulbia bacterium
TTGGTGCAGGGGATCGCCTTCCTGGCCGGAGGCGTCGATGACATGCAGCAGAATGCGGGTCCGCTCGATATGACGGAGAAACTTGTGTCCCAGTCCGGCACCGTGATGGGCGCCCTCGATCAGCCCGGGGATATCGGCGATGATGCACTGCCGCCCGTAGTCGAGATGGAAAACGCCGAGCTGGGGATCAAGGGTGGTGAAGGGATAGGGGGCCACTTTAGGATTGGCGGCCGACAATTGGGAGAGCAGGGTTGACTTGCCGGCATTGGGCAGACCGATCAGGCCGACATCAGCCAGCAACTTGAGTTCGATGACGAGCCAGCGCTCTTCGCCGGGCTGGCCCTTGCCGGCCTTGCGCGGCGCACGATTGGTGGCGGTGGCGTAATGGACATTGCCGCCGCCCCCCCTGCCGCCATGCGCCACGACGATCCGCTCCCCGCTCCGGACAAAATCGGCGATCAGCTCACCGCTCTCCGCATCCCGGATAACCGAGCCGACCGGCACCTGGACGATGCAATCATCACCCTTGCGGCCATGCATTTTCTTGCCCTGACCACCAGTGCCGTTTTTCGCGAGAAAGTGGGAACGATAGCGAAAATCGATCAGCGAACTGAGCCGATCGGACGCCTCCATGATGACCGAGCCGCCGCGCCCGCCGTCACCGCCGTCCGGGCCGCCCTTGGGCACGAACTTTTCCCGGCGGAAACTGATGCATCCGTTCCCTCCGTCACCGGCCTTGACAAAAAATCTGGCTTCATCAACGAATGCCATGCGGACGCCACCCTGACGGAGAAAAACATCAAAAAACCTTAGACGGCTGCAACGGGATAAACGCTCACCCGTTTGCGATCCCGCCCGAAATCCTCATAGGTGACGATGCCATCAACCTTGGCATAAAGCGTATAATCACGCCCAAGTCCCACATTGGTGCCGGGATGAATTTTGGTACCGAGCTGACGAACGAGAATATTGCCGGCCCGCACCTCCTGACCGCCAAACCGCTTTACCCCACGACGCTGGGCATTACTGTCCCTGCCGTTCTTTGAACTGCCACCTGCTTTCTTATGAGCCACAATGCAACCTCATGACATGAAACGAGGGGGCGGGCCCGGAAACGTTCCTGTTGCCGCCACCCTGATTTTAATGTGATATCAACCGGTGATTTCCTTGATCTCCAACGCGGTATAGGGCTGCCGATGGCCTTTTCTCAGCTTATAGCCCTTGCGGCGCTTCTTTTTGAAGACCAGCACCTTTTTGGCCTTGTCCTGCTCGACAATGCGGGCAGTGACCTTGGCTCCGTCCACCACCGGACGGCCGATCCTGACATCCTCACCAGCGGCGACGAGCAGCACATCGCTGAGCTCCACCGTATCGCCCACCTCGCCGGCCAGCTTTTCCACGCGAACCCTTTCGCCAGCCGCCACCTGATACTGCTTTCCGCCGGTACGAATTATAGCGTACATAACATCCTCCAACATCGAAACGAAATGAAGTGCATTCCGCGCGGGCCGCCCTGCGGCCATGCGCGGATCTGATCTATCGAGACACGAAAACAGAGATACTTACCACAATGGAAGAATTTGTCAAGTTTGATTTTTTCACGATCGGCTGATGGTGGCCGCGCACCAAAAAAATCCCGTTTCCGCTCTTTTCATTTTTTGACGTCATCTGCTAAGGTAATGCAAGGAGTCGATGTCCATTGCCACTTATCCACAACAACCGTCCGGATCGCTTGACCATGCGCCTTTTTCCCGTTCTGCTCATTTACGCCGTTCTCCTTGCCCCTGTTCCCGTGCAGACAGCCGCGGCCGATGATTTCAGCTCCGGCCGGACCCTGCTCCAGACCGGTCGTTACCAGGAGGCCGCCCGCCATCTCCACGCCGCCTTTCTCGCAGACCCGGCCAACCCGGACATCAACTTCACCCTCGGCCGCGCCCTTTTCGAACTGGGCGATTACGAAGCGGCCCTCATGGCCTTTGAACGGGTACTGATCAGCGACCCGAATGCGGTCCGGGTCAAACTCGAAGTGGCCCGCTGTCATTATCACCTCGGTTTCCGGGAAATGGCACGCCAGTACTTCCGCGAGGTCCAGGCCACCAATCCGCCTGCCCCGGTCTGGCAGAACATTGAACGGTATCTCGCCGCCATCCGCGAAGAGGAAAAACGGCACCTCTTCACCGGGGCCCTGACCGTTGGCATAAGCGATGACGACAACGTCTTCATGTCGCCGCCCAGCGAACTCATCGACCTTGCCGGGCTTGACTTCACCCTGACCGGCGAGGGGGCCAAACCGGTGGATGATCTCATTTATCATTCGACCCTGGTCCTCAATCACGCCTACCGCTTCGACAACAGAAAATTCTCCTGGAAAAGCGCCTTCACCGGATACCACGCCCTCTATGAAAGCGAATCTTCCCTTGACATCTCGTACTATGAAGTGAGCAGCGGCCCGGTCTGGAAAAACGACACGCTGCTCTGGAGCAATCTCATTCATGTCAAACATATCGACGTGGAACA
>CAZUZJ010000324.1:0-2503 GCA_964624225.1 uncultured Desulfobulbia bacterium
CATGGCCTATGCCCAGCTCGCCGGTCTGCCCTCCTACTATGGACTCTTTGCGGCCTTTCTCCCTCCCGTGGTGGCGGCGCTTTTCGGATCGAGCAGGCTTCTTGCCACCGGTCCGGTGGCGGTGGTTTCACTGATGACCGCTGCATCGCTCGAGCCCCTTGCCACGGCTGGATCATCCTCGTTTATCGGTTATGCCGTGGTGCTTGCCCTCCTGGTCGGTGTCTTTCAGCTCATGCTCGGTCTATTGCGGCTGGGGCTGGTGGTCAATTTTCTTTCCCACCCGGTGGTCAACGGCTTCACCAGCGCTGCGGCCATTATCATCGCCACCTCACAGCTTGCCAAGGTTTTCGGGGTTGAGGTGGACAAGGCCGCGCATCATTATCAGACCGTGTTCATGGTGCTCGCGGCGGCCTGGCGCTCCACCCACTGGCCGACCTTTGCCATGGCGGCACTGGCCATCGCCATCATGCTCGCTGCTAAACGGCTGCACCCGAGACTGCCCGGAGTGCTGCTGGCCGTGGCAGTCACCACTCTGCTTTCCTGGACCATGGGATTCGAACGCAGCAAGCGGATTGGGATTGATGAAATCGCCTCTCCGGAAGTGCGGACCATGATAGAGGCATTCAATCGCAGCACAGTTGAAGGGCAGGAACTCGCCACGAGTCGGCTTGCGCTGCAGGATAAGATTGCAGCCGCCGGCACCCCAGGGGATCTTGCCGGCAAGGCTGCGCTTCTTGATCTGCACCACGAGTTGGCACTCCTTGTTCTTCAGATTGACGAGAACAAGGAGGAGAACCGGCGACAACGAGCGCTTCTGCGTGGCCTTGTTCTGGTCGGGGTAGAAGACCGGGAAGGGGGGATCAGTTTCGCGCTCCCGCGCGAGGAGTCCCCTGTCACGGCAAGTGACGGATTAAAATGGCGACTTGACCTCGGCGGCAGCGCCCTGGAGCTGACCAGCCTGCCTGTGGTGGGCGGCGGCGCGGTGGTGGGCGCTATCCCCAAGGGACTGCCGAGCCTGAGCCTGCCGCAGCTCGACATGCAGATTGTTTTCCAGCTCTTTCCCTATGCAGTAATCATCTCCCTGCTCGGTTTCATGGAGGCGGTTTCCATTGCCAAGGCCATGGCCGCCCGCACCGGCCAGAAGCTTGACGCCAACCAGGAACTCATCGGCCAGGGGTTGGCCAACATTATCGGCGCGTTTGCCAGCAGCTATCCGGTTTCCGGCTCTTTTTCACGATCCGCGGTCAATATGCAGGCCGGCGGGGTTACCGGCATGTCCAATATTTTCAGTGCGCTGCTCGTTCTGCTGGCCCTGCTTTTCTTCACCCCACTGCTCTATCATCTGCCCCAGGCGGTGCTGGCCGCGGTCATCATGATGGCGGTGATCGGCCTGATCAATGTTCAAGGCTTTGTCCATGCCTGGAAAACCCAGAAATACGAAGGTGTTATTACTGTCATTACCTTTGTCGCCACCCTCTATTTTGCTCCCCATCTCGACAAGGGCATTCTCATCGGTGTCGGGCTCTCCGGCGCGGTCTTTCTCCATCGCCGCATGCGGCCCAAGGTGACGACCCTTGCCATGGGCAAAGACGGCGTGCTGCAGTGCTCTACTGATAAGCGTTTGCAGCTCTGCCGCCACATTGCCGTAGTCCGTTTCGACGGCACCCTGTTTTTCGCCAACGCCAGTTACCTGGACGAGCAGATCTTCAAGATCCGTTCGGCCAACCCCGGTCTTGCCCATATTCTGCTGGTCGCCGACGGCATCAATGATATGGACTCGTCCGGCGAGGAGGCGCTTGCCCTCCTCAAGGATCGGTTGCAGTCGGCAGGCATCGGCTTTTCCCTCTGCCGGGTCAAGGAAGATGTGCTGGCCTTGATGCGGCGCTCCGGTCTGCTGGAAAAAATAAGGACGAATAATATCTACTCATCTGAGGAGGCGGCGCTGGAGGCGATTATTGCCCGGATTCATGCTGGAAAAATCCGCCCCGCCTGTCGTGTCTGTCCACTCATAAAGCATGTTCCGGCGGAGGACAACGTTGCCGGAGAGGCAGCCGCTCATGCCGGTATCTCCCGGAATATGGTTGATAAGGGGAGAAAGGCATCCCTCAAGGGCATGCTCAACCAGATCGTCACCGCCCTGGCCGCCAGCGTTTGATCTCGCCGCGGCTCATAGTGGAAAATAGTTTTTTTGGTAATTACTTGAAATCGTAGAATAAATTTAAAAAATCAGGAGAACAAGCATGTCCCGCAAGATGGTAACCATCGACGGCAATCAGGCCTGCACCCATGTGGCGTATGCCACCAGTGAAATCATCACCATCTACCCCATCACCCCCTCCTCGCCCATGGCGGCGGAGGCGGACGCCAAGGCCAATGCCGGGCAGAAGAATATCTGGGGTTCGGTCCCGGCCGTCACCCAGATGCAGTCCGAGGGCGGCGTGGCCGGCGCCCTGCACGGCTCGCTGACCACCGGCGCCCTCTGCACCACCTTCACCGCCTCCCA
>CAZUZJ010000325.1:0-2492 GCA_964624225.1 uncultured Desulfobulbia bacterium
GGTGAAGGCGCGGACCAGGCTGCCCGTCCGCATGTGGTAGGCGGTAAAGGCGGAGGCAAAGGTACAGCCGGTGCCGTGGGTGTTGACCGAAGAGATCCGCGGATGACGGGCAGCGCGGATCAGCGGCGAGCCCGCTTTTTTTATCCTTGTCGCCGGGCCGGGCCGCAGCAGATAGTCGGTAACCGTGGCGCGGGCGGGATTGAGATGGCCGCCGGTAAGGCAGATTGCCTGCAGGCGGGGATAACGGACCAGAAGTTCTCCGGCTGCTGCCAGTGCACTTTCCTCGGAGTGACACTGGCGGTCGGCAAGGATTTCCAGTTCGCCGAGGTTGGGGGTCAGTACTGTACAACAGCCTGCCAGTTGTCGCAGGGCCGCATGATTTTTCCCCAGCAGCAGGGGAGTGCCGGCCGATGATCCGGCCACCGGATCGTAGATGATCTGGCCGGGAAATGATTCCAGGATGCCGGCCAGCGCCCCGGCCACCTCGGCGCTGCCCACCATGCCGATCTTGATGTGGGTGATGAACAGGTCATCGAGCACCGCCCGCACCTGCTGGGAAACCACATCGGGGGGTAATGGCAGGACGGCGCTGACGCCGAGGGTGTTCTGAATGGTCAGGGCGGTGATCGCCGCGCCGCCATACACACCGAGCACGGTGAATGTCTTGATGTCCGCCTGGATGCCGGCCCCCCCGGAAGGATCAGAGCCGGCAATGGTCAGGACAGCGGGGATTCGTCGATCAGTACGGGACATCATGGATGGAAGCGGTCAGGAGGCGCAGCCGCAACCGCCCGCGGCGCCGCTCTGCACCGGAGGGTTTGCTCTGATTTTCTGCAGGGTGATCCGGTAGGTGATGCTTTTCCCGGCCAGGGGATGATTGAAGTCGATGGTGACGTTGTCGCCGGCCACAGAGGTAACCATGGCCGGTACTGTATGCTGGACCCCCTCCTTTTCCATGTTCATGCCGACCACCACGCCGGGCCGGATATCCGCATTCTCGTCCCAGAAGGATCGTGATATCGTGTGGACCAGTTCCGGTCGGTGTGCTCCGTATGTCTCTTCCGGGGACAGGATGATTTCCCTGGTCTCGTTTGTCGTCATGCCGATCACCGCCTCTTCGAAGGCGGCCATGACGCTGCCGGTGCCGATGTGAAACTCAAGCGGGCCGGTATCTGCCGATGTTTCAAAAACCTCGCCGTTTTCCAGAAGGCCGTCATAAACAACGGTAACAATATCACCTGGTTGTACTGTTTTCATCTGTCATTTTCTCCTTTGCCTGACCCCTGTTTTGCCGGGGCAGGGGTCCTGTTGTGCTGGTGGCCGTTGAGTTGCAGAGCGCGGACTTCGATTTTGTTTATCAATCGCCCAAGCTGAGCCCCGGGTGGCAGCACCGTTGCCGCAGTGCCGGCCGTTGCGTTCGGATCATCCGTTCTGGTCACTGTGGTGAAGCTTGAAAAATCCTTTTCAATGCGATCGCCGTAGGTGGCGATGGCGTCCCTGATCAGTTGCCGGAGATCGGTGTAGGGGAAAGGTTTCGCGCAGCCGGCGAGCAGCGAATCGATAAAGTCGTCAATCAATGCACCCTGTTGGAGGTCCGTGCAATAGTAATAGGGGCAGGTGGTCAGGGCAATGGATATTTTTTCCGCCACCGTCTGTTCGTTCAGCGGGCCGTCGGCGCCTTCTCCGGCAAGCAGCAGTTTGAGCAGCCGAAAAAGTCCTTTGAATCCGTTGAAATAGGTCTTGCCCACGGCTTCGGCCAGCCGGTGGGGATTCAGGGGGGAGCCGACCTGCTGAATTTTCGTGCTGAGATGGGGGAGATATGAATCACGAAAGGCTTCGAGGAAAACGGACAGATTGTCAAGAAGAAGGGAGATGGTCTGCACCTCTTTGATGAGGTGGGATTTGTATTCGAACTCGCTGATGGCGCCGCGCAGCTTGCGGGCATTTTCTTCCAGCCGTGCCAGGGTTGCGGCAAGGGCGTTTTCCCTGGTCCGCTTCAGGTCTTCCTCGATGTTGTGTATTTTCCTGAGTTCAGGGAGCAGGGTCCGGTTGATGGCCGCCGCGTGCAGGAGAATCTCGTTCAGGGCGGTGCGGCAGGTATCGAGACGGCAGCGCAGGGCAACCCGGGCGAGTTCCGGCAATCGGGGAAATTCCAGAGAGTCGAGGTCTTTTTCGAGTTTTTCCGCTTTGCGGGTCAGGCGGTGAATATTGATTCCGTTTACCATCAGGCAGTGATTATCGGTGACCAGGCGAAAAACCAGCAAGCCCTTGTCGAATATTTCCCTGTTCTTTTTCGATTGGTCTTCCAGCACCGTGGCAAGAGCAAGGAGATTGTCCAGGTCGAGATGTTTCCGGATGGTCACCGCCGTGTCGGAAAGAAGAGCATCCTGACGTCGCAGGTTGTCGAGCTGGTGCGGCAGGTCGCGGCAATCGCTTTTCAGGAGCAGGGCCTCGGCGGCCGTATCCCGCTCCGGCCGGTTGCCCAGCCGGAT
>CAZUZJ010000326.1:0-2468 GCA_964624225.1 uncultured Desulfobulbia bacterium
TCCATGTAAAGGAGGGCAATGGCCTTGTTGCTGACGACAATGGGCAGGAGGTAGATGGTTCTGCCCTTGACGAGATAGTGGAGTTTTTCCGGGAAGGCGCCGATCGTGTCCGGTTCGATCGCCACATCCTTGCACAGTTTCATTGCCTTGGGAATGGCCTGATCGACGTTGGCCAGGGGTTGTTCGAAATTGGCGATATCGGCGGCATCGATGTCGCCGAGGCCGAATCGGCCAACCAGGGAAATTTTGGTGGCCTGCATGCTGATCACGCAGAGAATGACCCGGTCAAAACCGATGCCCCGATAGATTGCTTCAAGAAGATGGGCGTAAAATTCGTTGAGTTGAAACGGCCCCATCAGGGTATCGGCCATTTCCTTGATGAATTCGTTGATCGATTTGTCCGAGGAGGGCAGTTCGTCGAGCTCGTCGTCGTCGGTCCGTTTCGGGGCGGCTGGTCTGACTCCCTCTTCCGGCAGGGCGAGGGGTTGCCGGGCCGCCTTTTCCAGTTTGCTGTGGATCTTCAGCTTGGAGAGTCCATAGCGAACCGAATCGGAGATGTCCTGGGAGTTCTCGACACAGCTGGTGAGAATTTCCAGGGCCTTCTCGTGATTGATGGCGATGATTGTGCCATATTTGCCGAGCAGCTCGGTGGTGTCCTCGCCGTTGCAGATCTTGTCGACAAAGCGGTTGCTGAAGTCGCAGAGGTTGCGGAGATAGGCCTCGGTATCATAGGGGTTTTTCGGGGGAGTCGGGTCGGTCTCCATCGCCCCCACCACCTTGTCGGACAGGTTCCAGAAACGGGCGATCTCCTGGCCCAGTTCGGCAAAGGTCAGATCCTCGAGCAAATGGCGGCAGGCGGTTTCCTCGGGGATGCCGGTCGCGATCTTTTTTTCGATCTCCTGGTAGATGCCGGGCAGATAGATAAAGGCGATGGTCTTGCCGAGGTTGTGAAGCAGGCCGCAGATGAATGCCTCTTCCGGCGGCACGTTGATTCTTTTTTCACCGGCGATGTCCCGGCACTGCAGGGCGCTGAGAAAGGAGCGGGTCATCAGTTTGCTGATTCCCTCCTTGTCCACCCCGGATTTGACGAAGTCCTCGAAGAGGGCGATGGCGGTGGCCAGATCGCGTACCGCGTCAAAACCAAGGATGGTCACCGCCTTGGAGATGGAGCTGACGGATTGTCCGATGGAGTAGTAGGCCGAGTTGACGACCTGCAGCACCTTATTGGTCAGCGAATAATCCTTGAGGATTACCCGGGAAAGGTCATAGGCGGCGCTGCGGCTGCTGTGTACCAGCGAGATGAGTTCCTGGACATGGGCTGACATGGCAGGCAACTCGCTCATGTTCATTTTGGCAAATATTTCCGCCAGTTTTCCCGATGGCTGACCCTTTTTTTCCGTCATTTTGTTGTGTTTTGTCGGTTAAATAGTTACAACCTAAAGTGATTAAATGGTATTATACGTGAAAAATTGATGTTCTCGCAAAAACCCGAGAACCATGGCGGGCGGGAAAGTGAAAACAGCGATTTACATTGGGCCGCCCGGCGGAGTCCTCGCTTCTTGCGATTCCGACAAAAATTGAAGATATACCATATGGTCGTACCCTAGACTAGCTGGTACGGCTGAAAAAAACAATTACTAAAATCACTGGACTGCCCGCAGCGGACCAGGCACCCGAAGCGGATGAGCAAACCCGGCCCAGCAGGAGTATCAATCAGACTTGTCGGCGGCGAGGAAACCGTCTGGACCCTGGCCGGGAAAACCACCTTCCGCCTCGGCCGCGGCGCGGACTGTGACATTCTGCTCCCCTTTCCCTGGGTGTCCCGACAGCATGCCATGATCCAGGCAGAGGCCAATGGCAGCCACAATCTCATTGATCTCGGCAGCGCCAACGGCAGCCTGGTGAATGGCCGGCGGGTTTATGGTCCGCTTCGGCTCAACCCCGGCGACCGCATCCGTATCGGCAAATCAGAGCTGATTTTCTGGCAGGACAGGCCGGTTGGTGATGACACCAGCGAGACAACCGGCAGCTGCGGCGATGAAACGGTGGCCTTTCTCCAACGGGAGTGCGTCACTGTGCTGGTCTGTGATATCCGCGGGTTCACGCCGCTTTCCGAAGAGGTGGGCGCAGATGCCGTCTCCGCCTTTCTGGCCCAGTGGACAAAAAAGGTCGATGAGGTGGTGCGGAAAAACGACGGGCGCGTTGATAAATTCATCGGCGATGCGGTTCTTGCCGTCTGGGTCAATGGCGGCGAGTTTGCAACCGTGGCCCGGGCCCTGCTGTCCGCCCTGGAGATCAGCCTGTGGACCGGCAGGCTCGGCCTGGCTGCGCCGATTATTGGCAGGGAATTGCGGGTCGGGGCGGCGGTCAACAGCGGCGAGGCGGTGATGGGCAATATCGGGGTCGACGGGCAGCGTGATTTCACCATCGTCGGTGATGTGGTCAACGTCACCTTCCGGTTGCAGGAG
>CAZUZJ010000327.1:0-2466 GCA_964624225.1 uncultured Desulfobulbia bacterium
GAGGGTTCGAATCCCTCCTTCTCCGCCACTTTGGCAGGACGACATAGCAGGGAACCCTTACATGCATACGAGTGTGATAGCCGGGTCCCGCGCAACAGAGGCTCATGAACCCCGTCAGGTCCGGGAGGAAGCAGCGGTAGTGAACAACCTTTGTGTGCCGCGGGGGTGCCTGGCTATCATTTTTTCAGGCTCCCGCTCCGTTGTGAGAACGGCTGTCCTGTCGTCATTGTGATTGATAATCGCAGGTTATCAATATATCCTTCGTGTTCCTATGTCCTATCTTGTTCTTGCCAGAAAATGGCGTCCTCAGACCTTTGCCGACGTGGTCGGCCAGGAGGCGGTGGTCCGTACCCTGCAGAACGCCCTGCTCCGCAACCGGGTCGCTCATGCCATGATCTTTTCCGGGGTGCGCGGCGTGGGCAAGACCACCCTGGCCCGCATCATGGCCAAGGCGCTCAACTGCCAGAGCGACAACGGCGAGAAGCCCTGCAATCACTGCCTTTCGTGTCAGGCGATCACCGCCGGCGCCGCCGTTGACCTCCAGGAAATCGACGGCGCCTCCAATCGCGGCATCCAGGAGATCCGCGAACTCAAGGACAATATCCGTTTTTTCCCCGTCCAGAATCGCTTCAAAGTCATCATCATCGACGAGGTCCACATGCTTACCACCGAGGCCTTCAACGCCCTGTTGAAGACTCTGGAGGAGCCGCCGGAACACGTCTACTTCATGTTCGCCACCACCGAGCTGCACAAGGTCCCCATTACCATCCTCTCCCGCTGTCAGCGCTATGAGCTGAAAAGGGTGCCTTTTGTCGGGCTCGTTGCCTTTTTCGAGAAGATCGCCGACCGGGAAGGGGTGGAGATTCCCCGGCAGGCTCTGGAAATGATTGCCCGCGAAGCGGATGGCAGCGTGCGCGACGGTCTGAGTCTGCTCGATCAGATCTTTTCCTTCGGCGGCGAGCAGGTGACGGCGGAGGATGTGGTGCAGGTCCTCGGACTTGTTGACCAGCGGATCTTTCATGCCCTTGCCGGTGCGCTGCTGGCCGGCAACCTTGCCGACTGTTTTGACCTGCTGGAAAAAACGTACGGCGCCGGACTTGATCTCAAACGTTTTGCCAACGATCTGGTCGCCTATCTGCGGGCCCTGCTGATCTGTCGCACCAGTCCGCATCCGGAGACCATGCTCGATGTCTCGGATCAGGAGCTGGCCGAACTGCGGGAGTTGAGTGGCCGCCACAGTCGGGAAACTTTGTCGCTGGCCTTTCATCTGCTTTTTCAGGGAATCGCGGAAATGCAGTACTCGGCCCATCCCCGCCTGGTCCTGGAGATGGCCTTTATCAAGGTGGTCCAGGCCGGCCAGGTGACGCCGGCCGCGGAACTGCTCACCCGGCTCGATACGCTGCTGCGAACCAGGGGCGCGGAGAGTGGCCCGGAAGCCCTTGTCGCCAATCCGCCGCCCACCGTGCAGAGCGCGGCCGTGCCGCTGCCGCCGGCTCCGGAAGAGCACGCGCCTGCCATTGTTGCTGCTCCGGCACCGGCGATGGAAAAAGCGCCGCCGCCGGCCGCTGTTGAGGCGGCGGGAGAGCGGAAAGCCGTTTCCCCCGCGCCGGAGGAAAGTCGCACGGGCGGGGTGGTCATCCATCCCCGCACCAGGGATGTGCGCCGCAACTGGGACGAGTTTCTTGCCTACGTCAAGGACCGCAAGCCGTGGATGGCCCAGGTGCTGCGGTTGTTCGAGAATCCGCGCGAGGAGGGTGGGGAGCTGCTGATTCGTTTTGACAATCCCTCGGACTGCACCCTCCTGCAGAAGACGGAAAACGTCAAGGATCTCACCGAGTATGCGATGGATTTTTTTCAGAAGGATTTGACGCTTAAGATCGGCAGCCGGGGCGGCAAAGGCGAGGATGGCGGCGAGGCCGTGCATGACGGTCCCAAGGAGGAGCGGCGGGCCCTGGCCAATGATCCCCTGGTGCAGACGACCCTCGATGTCTTCGGTGGTCAGGTGGGGGCGATCCGCACCGGACCGCGATTTCGGTAAATTTAGTTGAATTGGTCCTATTGGTTTGATTGGTTGAATTGGTTAAAACCAACCAGACCAACCAGACCAATCAGACCAACAGGACCAATGCTATGGATATGGATTCGATTTTGAAAAGGGCGCAGCAGTTTCAGTATCAGATGAGCCAGATGCAGGAGGAGCTGGCGCGGCGCACCATCACCTCCAGGGTTGGTGGCGGCATGGTGGAGGTCACGGTGAACGGCAAATTCGAGGTG
Organism: uncultured Desulfobulbia bacterium; assembly: GCA_964624225.1. Lineage (GTDB taxonomy): Bacteria > Desulfobacterota > Desulfobulbia > Desulfobulbales > SURF-16 > DB1. The sequence goes on from CAZUZJ010000327.1 coordinate 2,275, forward strand.
GTCAATCTGCGCATCGAGAAGGAGGCGATCAATCCCGACGATCCGGCCATGCTGCAGGATCTCATCGTTGCCGCGGTCAACGACGCCATGCGCCAGGCACGGGAGATGACCCAGTCGGAACTGGCGCGTCTGACCGGCGGGCTTGGCATCAATCTGCCCGGCATGTTCGGCGGGTGATCGCCCCATGAATGT
>CAZUZJ010000328.1:0-2461 GCA_964624225.1 uncultured Desulfobulbia bacterium
TCCCTGGCCCTGTTCGAAGAGGGCACCGCGACCACGGTGCAGGAAATCGATCTGGTTGTCTGAAATTCCTGCCTTCTCAGCGATCGGAACGGCGCAGCCGCTCCAGGAGCTGGCCGTCCATTTCTTCGAAGAATTCGATTCCCATGGCAAAGGGTTGTCCCTCATCGTCGATCCGGCGGTCAAACCAGACCGGGCGGGTTGCCACCGTGCATTCCTCCTGCTCATCCGGCAGGATGAGGCTCAGGTAAAGGACGATCTGAGCCGATTCAAGGGGGGCAAAAAAGAGGTGGAGATTGTCGACAATGACCCGATGGGTGAGCAGGCCCGCGCCTTTTCTGGACAGATCGCGGAGCCGGCAGGGGGTCGGCCTGCTGATCCTGTCTCCGCCCTGGCCGCGGCAGAGGAACAATGATCCGGGGATATTCAGGTGGTGGCGGGGAAAAAGACGGCGCTCGATGCCCATCTCAGGGAAGCCTCAACTGGCGTTTAAGGACATCGGCCACCAGCGGGGCGACGGAAAAGATGTCGAGCAGGCCGTCGCTTTCCACCCCGGGATAGGTGTCGGCGCCGATAATGCGGGTAATGCCGTGCTCCTTGCACTTTTCCCGCGATTGGCCGGCCAGCACCAGATGAGTGGCAAAGAGGATGGTGTCCTGCGCCCCTGCCTCCCGGCAGCGCAGGGCGGTCTGGATGATGGAGCCGCCGGTGCGGATCATGTCGTCGCAGATCACCGCGGTCTTGCCGTTGACCACGCTCGCCACCTGGCTCACCATGGTCTTGTCCATGGCATACCGGTCCTTGTCCGCCGCGGTGTGCGGCACATTGAGCAGACCGGCCAGCCGGGCCACCCACTTGCTGCGACCGTAGTCGGGCGAGACCAGCACCAGATCCTCCAGTTGCAGTTCCCGGATTTTCTGGACAATGAGGTTTGCGGTATTGATGTGCTGGGTCTGGACGTCGCCGCGGTGGGCATGGAGGACGGCCTCGGAGTGCAGATCGATGAAGGCGACGAAGTCGGGGCGGGCGCGGAAGATCTGGCGGGTGCGGGTGATGCCCTTGGGGATCTCGTTGGTGTCCGGCTTGGCCTGTTCCATGGTTGAATAGCCGAGGTAGGGAATGATGACGTTGACCCGTTTGGCCCGGTAATAGCGGCAGCCGTCGATGAGGTCGAGGAGCTCCTGATGGGAGACGTCGTCCGCGGTGGCGCCGACGATAACGACGTGCATGCCGGCGAGATCCCGGGGAAAGGCGTGATAGATCTCGCCGTCGGTGAAGAATTTCTTCAGGGCCCGGGTAAAGGGGATGTCAAGCTGGACCGCGATCCGGCGCGCCAGGGATTCGGAGGCCTCGTTGGCGAGGATAATGATTTCGTTGGGAAGGGTCATGGGGGATCAGGTGAAGAGTTTCGGGTTGTCGGTGACCTTGCGGATCAGTTCGCGATAGTCCTGGGCCCCGGGTGAGCCGGGGGCGAATTCATATATCGTCTGGCCGTAGGCCGGGGCCTCGGAGACCCGGACATTGTAGCGGATCGGGGTGCAGACGTGGTTGCCGTAAAGTTCCTCCAGTTTGGCGAGAATCCCGTTTGATTTCTTCACCCGCTGGTCGTGAAAGGTCGGCAGGATGTATTTGAGGGCTACATCCTTGTTGTACTTCTGAATCGACGACATGCTCTTCAGGAATTCGACCAGCCCTTGCAGGGTCATCACCTCGAGCGACACCGGGGTCAGCACCTCTTTGGCGTAGAAGAGGACATTGACGATGAGCGGGTCCCAGCCCGGCGAGGTGTCGATGACAACATAGTCGAACTGTTTGTCGATGGTGGAGAGTTTTTCCCGCAGGGTCATCTCGCCGCCGAAATCCTTGCGGTCGATGACCCGTTTGAGCCCGGCCAGCGACTTGCCGCCGGCCAGCAGCCACAGTCTTTCCCGTGCCTGGATCATGGTCTCTGGCAGAGAAAGTTCGTCGTTGACGAACTCGGTCAGGCCGGCCTTGGGTTTGAGGCCGAGCATAAAACTTGACTGGCCCTGGGTGTCGGTGTCGACCAGCAGCACCTTGTGGCCGGCCAGGGCGAGCCCGGCGGCCAGATTGACCGCGGTCGTCGTTTTGCCGACGCCGCCCTTGCTCAGGGTCACGGCGATTTTGCGCGGTTCGCTGGTTTTTTCCCCTTTTTCCTCGGCTCTGCCTGCGGCGGCGGCAGGTGCCGGTCTGTCAATGGCAAAGAGCTCCTTGCAGTACTTGCAGCGCACCTTGGTGACGTTGGCAGGCAGGAGTTTTTCGTCAATGGTGTGTTCTTTCTGACAGTGCGGGCAGGTAATTACCATACGGGTCTCCAGATGATAACAGCATGGACGGCAGACGTCATGCCGGGGAAAGGCGCTTCCCGATCACGATTCTTTTGTATCCTTTTTGAGAATGCGTTTCACCAGTTCGCTGTCCTCCCCTTTTGCCTCAAAGTCTTCGA
>CAZUZJ010000329.1:0-2413 GCA_964624225.1 uncultured Desulfobulbia bacterium
CTTGGAGATTTTCAGATAGACAGCCAGCTCTTCGATGGTGAGTACATTGTCCTGATTTACAGTCATCATACGATCCGCATTAGATTGATTAATAATATCCGTTCTTAGCAGTTAATGGACGAATTGGTCAAGGTTTTTTATTGCCAGGATTCAGTGGGTTTAGTTTGCATTCCATTATCAATTGTTATGTGCCGCAGCCATGGCCGTTGATGTTGCGCGATATCCATCAACCGCATCTTCCCTACGGGCCATCTTTCCTGAACCGCTATTTTCTTTGAGCAAATCAAGGTAGTCCGCCCAGGCCTGCATCATTTTTCGGCGTTCCGGCAGAAATTCGGCATAGTTGTATGCCGCTCGAACGCTGTTGCGTTCAACATGAGCAAGCTGCCGTTCAATGGCGTCCCGGTTCCAGCCCTGCTCGTTCAGGAGGGTGCTTGCCATGCTCCTGAAACCGTGGCCGCTCATTTCATCCTTGGCATAGCCCATGCGGCGCAGAGCCGAAAGCACGGCGTTGCTGCTCATCGGTCGTGAATTCGTTCTGGGGCTTGGAAAGACATAACGGCCGTGCCCGGTCAAGGGGTGTATTTCTCGGAGCACCGCAATGGCCTGCCGAGACAAAGGCACGATATGCTGGAGTCCTCCCTTCATTTTTCCGGCAGGGATTCTCCACTCGGCTTCATCAAAATCGATCTCCGACCATTCCGCCTGCCGAAGCTCTCCGGGCCGGACAAAAACCAACGGGGCAAGCTGCAAGGCGCAACGGGTAACAATGCTGCCTATGTAATCGTCAATGGAGCGAAGGAGGCCGGCGATTTCCCTGGGCTCGGTGATTGTCGCCATACGTTTGCCGTCTGCCGGTGGAATAGCCCCGCGCAAGTCACTTGCCGGGTCACGCTCGGCCCTGCCAGTTGCCACGGCATAGCGAAAAACCTGGCCGCAGTTCTGATGTGTTCGGTGGGCTGTTTCCAGGATTCCCTTGGCCTCAATTCGCCGCAGCGCGGAAAGCAGTTCGGGTGCGGTTATCTCTTTTATCGGCCGAGTTCCCAGCCAGGGAAAAATGTAGAGTTCAAGCCGTCTGATAATTTTTCCGGAATGGCTCGACGCCCAGGAGGGTGAAAATTTCGCGTGCCATTCCCTGGCGATCACTTCAAAGGTTTCCGTCTCTTCGGTTGCGGCTGCTTTCTGGGCTTTTCTGGTATCGCTGGGGTCAATGCCGTTTGCAAGCAAAGCCTTAGCCTGGTCACGTTTCTGCCGCGATTCCGCGAGAGAAATCTCCGGGTAGGCACCAAAAGATATTTTTTTCTCTTTGCCGTCAAAGCGGTATTTGAGATTCCAGAGTTTTCCGCCCGTGGGGGTGATCAGGAGAAAAAGGGCCCCACCATCATAAAGTTTTTGGGGCTTTTCTTTCGGTTTGACAGTTCTGACTTTGGTATCGGTGAGAGGGGCAATCCGTTTCGGCATGGTGGTTCCTCCATTTTTGGGGGCTTCCATTTTCCCTTGGGGCTTTTTGTCTTCTAAAAGGCCCCCAAAGCCTTCGGATTTTATCATATCGTGAATCTTTACGGACAACGCAAAAAAAAGGCCCGATTTCTCGGGCCTTTTAGACAGTATCGGGTGATACTGGATGTGATCTGGTGGCGATGCAGGGACTTGAACCCCGGACACTACGGATATGAGCCGTATGCTCTAACCGGCTGAGCTACATCGCCATGGGGTGCTGCAAGGGTAACAAATGGGAAGAAAAACTTATATGGTAAATTTTCTTCGCATTGTCAACAAAAATCAACGGCTGTTACATCATGCCGCCCATACCGCCCATACCGCCCATGCCGCCCATACCGCCCGGCGGCATGCCAGGCTCGTTCTTCTCTTCCGGCAGATCGGCGATCATGCATTCGGTGGTGAGCAGCAGGCCGGAGACGCTGGCCGCGTTCTGCAGGGCGAAACGGGTTACCTTGGCCGGGTCAATGACGCCGGCGGCGATGAGATCCTCGTACTGCTCGGTATCGGCGTTGAAGCCGTTGGCGCCGTCCTGTTTCTTGACATGCTCGACCACCACGGAGCCTTCACAGCCCGCATTGGAGGCGATCTGACGAACCGGCTCTTCGAGGGCGCGCTTGATGATGTTGATGCCGAGGGCCTGCTCGCCCTGGAGTTTCAGGCCGTCCAAAGCATTGAGACAGCGGATGTAGGCGACGCCGCCGCCGGGGACGATGCCTTCTTCCACGGCAGCGCGGGTGGCGTTCAGGGCGTCCTCGACGCGCGCCTTCTTCTCCTTCATCTCAACCTCGGTGGCAGCGCCGACATTGATGACAGCCACGCCGCCGATCAGTTTTGCCAGCCGCTCCTGCAGTTTCTCGCGGTCATAATCGGAGGTCGATTCCTCGGCCTGGGCACGGATCTGTTTGACCCG
>CAZUZJ010000330.1:0-2404 GCA_964624225.1 uncultured Desulfobulbia bacterium
CTGGCAATGGTCGCTTCCAGTTCATGAACCTTGTCTTCGTTGTCATCCTTTTTGGCCTGCTGCCAGCCTTTGATGGTGGCGATGATCTCCCGGGCAACCTCGTCGGTGGCATCTTCGAGCTGGGGAAGATGACATTTGGTGCACATCTTCAGATGCTCGACGGTGATGTCCTTGTCCTCCTTGACGCCGGAATAGGGAAAGTTCTTGAGTCCGACTTCCATGGCGGTGATAAAGGTCGGCGCCGTTCTGCCGGTGCCGAGAATTGAACGGGAATGCAGCGAGTTCGCCCATTGATCGTGGGCCTCCTGGTGACATTCGACACAGCTGCTCGAATCATATCGTTCGACCAGTTCCTTAATGCTCTTGGCCTTTGGCATCTCCTTCGGCTTCGGACCGCCGTCACAGTATGCCGATGACGTCCAGAGTGCCGTTGCGGCCAGCAACGGCACGCCAATTTTCACGATTTTTCTCATGATTCCTCCTTGCGTTTTCTGTTTGATACCGTTTACTGCATGCTCCCCATTTTGTTGAAAAATCCTGCCCCGTTGCCTTGAATTCCATAAACTGGAAAAGAGGATGACCGCTCTTCCGGCTTTGCGTCGGAACATGGTGTCGTGGGCAAGGCGAAATTCTGTTTTTCCTGGTTGGCGGTTCAGAAAAGCCGACAGGGAAGGAAGTTGTAATTGTAATGATTGTGAGTAAAAAAACCGAACCATACAAAAGAGATCCACCTGGAGTGTAATTATAACACAACGATGTCGGAATTGCCGAATATTCTCCGGGGTGAATGATTTTTTTTAACAAAAATGAATGATGCTTCACGGCGAGAGATGTAACACTTTATGGTACGCCTCTGTCAAGAATTAAATTGCGGTCAATCTGTACTTTTCTGCGATCCCGCGCCGGCATTGAGCAGGCAGAGGCGGGGTAAAAATGCGGGGTGTGAGGCGTTTGGCAGGGGAGTTGGTTGTGCTGGTTGGAAGTAAAGATGCCGATCTTGCCTGGCGCGGTGCTTTTTTTTCGGGTACAAAGATGATATGATTCCCTGACCGACACGGGGTTATGCGTCCAGTGCCGTCTGCAGCGGCAGGTAAAGCGCGGCTGGTGACGGAAGAGTGAAAGGCATTTTGTAACGAGGAGGTAACTGCTGTGAGAAGACGCGCCGCATGGATTGTGCTGCTCTGTTGTTTTTTTCCCTTCGGCCTGGCCGGCTGCGAGGAAACGGATCTCCGTCTCGCCACCGAAGCGGGCCTCGACGCCTTGAAGGCCGCCACCCTGTCGGACGAGACGGTCCGCAGTCTGGCCCGGGAGGCGGCGACCCATGCCGACGGCATGCATCCGCTTGCCCCGGAAAACAGTCCCGAGGCGGAGCGACTGCGGCGGTTGCTGGCCGACCATGGGGAACAGGGTAATTTCCGTTTTGAGGTCAAGGTTTATCTGGTGCCGGAGGTGAATGCCTTTGCCATGGCGGACGGTACCATTCGTTTTTTCAGCGGGCTGATGGAGATGATGGATGACGATGAGCTGCGCTTTGTCCTGGGCCATGAAATGGGTCATGTCGTCCATGATCATGTCCGCAAGAAGATGCAGCTTGCCTATGCCGGCAGCGCCCTGCGCAAGGGAATCGCCGCGCAGAACAATGCGGTCGGCGCCATCGCCCGTTCGGAGCTCGGCGCCTTTGTCGAACAGCTGACCGGCGCCCAGTTCTCCCAGCAGGAGGAAAAGGAGGCGGATGATTACGGCCTGGCCTTTCTCCGCGATAACGGCTACCGGCCGGAGGCGGCGGTGACGGCCCTGCGCAAACTCGCCACCCTGGGGGATAATCATTCCTTTCTCGCCAGTCATCCGGCGCCGAGCATGCGGGCGGAGCGGCTGGAGCGGGTGCTGCGGGGCGAGATGCCGGAGGAAGAGAGGAAGCTGGCGGAGAAAATCATGGCCGTGGTGGTCGATGCGGTCGCCTTTATCCGGGAAAAAATCAACGCAGTGATCGGCCTGCTGCGCGGGATGGGGATTCTTCCCGGCTGACGGTTTTCTCGGACCCGTCTTTCTTCCGCTTGTGGTCAGAGGGTGATACTGCCGCGCAGGTGCGGTTTTTGTCCAGAAAAAAGGGCGCCGATCGTTGTTGCCGAGGTGGTGCGGCCGGTGAAGCCCCGGCAGGCGATCTGGTCAAAGCCTGCCGTTTCCATGTGGCGGAGTTGATCCCGGACCGGGATCGTGCCGGCGATTCACTGGAACCAGCTCTCGATACTCTGTGTCGGCGAAAGCGGCAGCTCCTGGTTCAGGATCATATCGGCAAACTGGATGCGGCCGCCAGGTTTCAGGACCCGATAGAGTTCGGCAAAACATCGCTCCTTGCAAATGGTGAGATTGATGGCGCCGTTTGAGATGACTACGTCAAAAAAGG
>CAZUZJ010000331.1:0-2401 GCA_964624225.1 uncultured Desulfobulbia bacterium
AGCAGTATCACCCTGAGCTTTTTCCCATGATCCCGGTTCTCTATTGCGGCGTTCCCTGTCCTAATGAAGGCCCGAAATTTGCCAATTTTGTCGGGGTGTGCGAAAACATCGATCTGATCGCCACCATCCAGGCGGGGTTGGCGCTCTATCCTGCAACCACCGATATCCATGTTATCAATGACCGCAGCACCGACGGGCTGATCTATGACGCGCTCATCGGCCGGGCCCGGCAGTTTTTTGGCGGCCGGGTCGCCATCCATGTCTGGGATGATCTGACCATGGCGCAATTGCAGGAGCAGGTGCGGGAACTCGATGGCAATCGGCTGGTGATCATGATCAATTTCACCCTGGACAGCACTGGGGCGACCTTTTCCCACGAACGCGCCATGGGGCTCATTGCCGCCCGCTGCAAGGTTCCTGTTCTTTCCATGTGGCAATCGTATCTCGGCAGTGGCGTGCTGGGCGGAATGATGGTGGATGGCACGGCCCAGGGCCGCGAGGTGGCCAAGAAGGTGGTCGATATTTTCATGGGCGATCCGGTGGAAAGCCTGGCGCCGATCAGTGTGACGGAAAACCGGCTGGTCTTTGACTATAACCAGATGAAGCGGTTTGAGATCCCCTACAAGGTGCTGCCGGAGGGCAGCGTGGTGACCGACGAGCCGCAGTCCATCCTCTGGAAATACAAGAAAATCGGTTTTACCGTGCTGGGCATTGCCCTGGCCCTGGAGGCGACGGTCATTATCCTCTCCGTTGTCACCTATCGCAGCAAAAAGGCGGAACAGATGCTGGAAGAGCTGGTGGAAAAGCGTACCCATGAGCTGACCCGCGCCAATGAAAAGCTCAAAGGAGAGATCCATGTCCGTAAAAAAATCGAGGAGGCGCTGCGGGATTCGGAGGCGACCTTGCATCAGCTGTCGATCAATCTGCTCACCATCCAGGAAAATGAACGGCGGCGCATCTCGCTGGAGCTGCATGATGAGCTGGGTCAGTCCCTGGCGGCGCTGAAGATGCAGGTGGGCTCCCTGGAAAAACAGCTCGGCCCGACCGCGCCGCTCACCGTGACAGCCGGCTGCAGCGAATTGCGGGAGAGCATCAATCTTATTATCGAAAATGTCCGCCGCCTCTCCCGTGATCTCAGTCCGGTCGCCCTCGATGATCTCGGCATCGATGCAGCGCTCGAATATCTCATTACCACCTTTGCCAAACTCCATGAAATCGAGGTGGTCATGGATCTTATTGAGATTAACCATTTTTTTGGACAGGGTGAACAGCGGCTCATTTACCGGATCGTGCAGGAATCGCTCAATAATATCGGCAAGCACGCCCATGCCACCCAGGTGGTGATCAGGATTGAAAAAATGAAAAATCGTATCTTTCTCATTGTGAAAGACAACGGAACTGGTTTTAATGCAGAGGCAATTCTGAACAATAAACGATTGGAACGGGGCATGGGGCTGGCCGCCATGGAGGAGCGGGTCCGCATTCTCCATGGCGCCATGGATATCGACAGCGAACCGGGCAGGGGAACGACCATCACGGTCATTCTGCCGGTTTAGGGACCGTTAAAAAATACCATTACATTTTTGTCTCTTTATCTTTAGCCCCTTATGCCGTTCACGAATTAAGAATGTTATAGTTGTTTCCTTGCAACGGTCTAGGATCGAGTGCAGCCAAAAGGTAGTCCGCGATGAATGGAGCACGAAAATATCAGGTTCTGCTGGCCGACGATCATGTTCTGATCCGGCATGGCATCAAGAAGATCATCGAATCGGAACCCGCTTTTGAGGTGATCGGTCAGGTCGGTGACGGCCTCGAACTGCTGAACATGATGAGGGAAGTCACCCCGGACATTGTCCTGCTCGATATATCCATGCCCAATCTGCGCGGGATCGAGGCCATCGGCGAGGCGAAAAAGATCTGTCCAGGGGTCAAGATCGTTATCCTTACCATGCACAAGAGCAAGCAGTACCTCTGCCACGCCATTTCCGCCGGCGCCGACGGCTATGTGCTGAAGGAGGATTCCGACAGTGAGCTGCTCACCGCCATCGAACAGGTTCTCAAGGGCAAAATTTTCGTCTCACCGGTGCTGTCCAAGGAACTCTCCTCCGCCGATGTGGAGGCCTGCCGGAAAAAGAAGAATTTCCCGGCCGAATCCCTGACGCCGCGGGAAAGGCAGGTGCTGAAGATGGTGGCGGAGGGCAAAACGAGTCGTGATATCGCCGAACTGCTCTCCATCAGCACCCGCACGGTTGAACATCACCGGGCCAATCTGCTGCGGAAACTCAATATCAGCAATACCGCCGATCTCATCAAATACGCCATCCGCAAGGGGTACGTTCTCCCCAGTTCCTGATCTGTTCTCCGGACTGCCCAGATCTGGCTTTTTTTGTTAGGTGTTTCG
>CAZUZJ010000332.1:0-2359 GCA_964624225.1 uncultured Desulfobulbia bacterium
TGGGCGTGGTTTTTTTGCTGACCAGCATGCTCGGCCTCTGTTGTCCGGCATGCCTGGCCGCTGCTCCTCCGGTGCTCTTTGCTGCCGATACCGACATCGTCGAGCTCGGGCTCCATCTCGATTATCTCTTCGACACCACCCGGCAGCTGACGGTTGAGGAGGTGGCCGTGGAACCGGCGGCCGGTCTTTTTCTGTCATCCAAGGATCATACCCCTGGTTTCGGATTCACCGATGCGATCTGCTGGCTTCGTTTCACCGTGGTCAACAGGGGGCCAGAGACGGTTCGCACCTTTGTCGAGATCGGTTACCCGCTGCTCGATCATATTGCCCTCTACACCCCCTCGGCAGCAGGATTCACGGTCATGGAGGCGGGTGACTCCCAGCCCTTTGCCCAGCGCGCCATCCGGTTTCGCAACTTTATTTTTCCCATCGATCTGCAGGCCGGGGAAGAGAAGACCCTCTTTCTTCGTTGCGAAACGACCAGCTCAATGAATTTCCCCCTCACCCTGCTCTCCACCGCCGCCCTTGCCGAACGGATCTCCACCGAGCAGACCCTGCTCGGTCTCTATTACGGCATTCTCGGCACCATGCTCTTTTTCAGTCTGCTCTTCTATCTGATCCTGAAAGACATCACCTATCTCTACTATCTGCTCTTCATCGGCGGCTATATGCTGTTCCAGCTCAGTATCAACGGCCTGGCCTTTCAGTATTTCTGGCCCGAATCGATCTGGTGGGCCAACAACAACATCCCGTTCTTCATCTTTTTCTCCTTTCTCTTTGCCACCCTGTTTACCCGCAAGGCGCTGGACACCGCCAAACTCGTCCCCCGCCTCGACAAGCTGCTCATCGGCATCGTCGCAGTGGCGGCGGCAGGACTCGTCGTCTCGCCCTTTATCGACTATTCCCTTTCCATCCGCGCCTCGTCGAGCTTCTGTCTGTCCGTTCTGGTGCTCATCTATGCCGCCATCTTCTGTGCGGTCAAGGGACATCGGCCGGCGATCTTCTACTCCGTCGCCTGGATAGCCTTTCTCGTCGGGGTCGGGGTGTATGCCCTGAAGAGCTTCGGTCTGCTGCCCAATAATTTTTTCACCGCCTACGGCCTGCAGATCGGTTCCGCCTGGGAGGTGGTCATTCTCTTCATGGGTCTGGCCGACCGTTTCCATCTGATGGCGGAGGAGAAGAAGCAGATTCAGGAAGAGTACGCCCGCAAGCTGAAGCTGCAGGTGGATGAGCGAACCGCCGATCTTCTTCAGGTCAATCGCCATCTTGCCCAGGAGGCCATGGAGCGCCGGCTGGCCGAGGAAAAGGCGGAAAGCGCCAACCGGGCCAAGTCGGCCTTTCTCGCCAACATGAGCCACGAGATCCGCACCCCGATGAATGCCATCATCGGTATGAGCGGCCTGGCGTTGAAGCAGGAGATGCCGGTCAAGGTACGGAACTATCTTGAGGTTATCCGCGATGCCGGGCAGTCGCTGCTCGGCATCATCAATGAGATCCTCGATTTTTCCAAGATCGAGGCCGGCAAGTTGCATCTGGAAAAGACCGCCTTTTCCCTGACCGCGCTCCTCGATGAGCTGGTCGACATGTTCGGCCATCGGGTCGGCGAGAAACAGGGGCTGGAGTTGCTTGTCATCCTTGAAGAGGAGATTCCCTGCCAACTCATCGGCGATCCGCTCCGTCTGCGGCAGGTACTGGTCAATCTCATCTCCAATGCCGTTAAATTCACCGAGAGCGGTGAAATCGTCGTGTCGGTGCGCTGTTCAGCCCGGCTGGAGGAGGCGATACGTCTCTGTTTTACCGTGCGTGATAGCGGCATCGGTATCAAGCCGACAGCGATCGAGACACTGTTTGATTCATTTGTCCAGGCCGATACCTCGACGACTCGCAAGCATGGCGGCACCGGGCTGGGGCTGACCATCAGTCGCAAGCTGGTCACCATGATGGGCGGCGAGATCACGGTGGCAAGCGAGCCCGGTCGGGGCAGCACCTTTGCGTTCACCCTCGACTTTCCTCTGCAGGCCGATCGGCCGGAGCCGCGTTATCTCCTGCCGCCGGAACGGGCCGGTCTGTCTGTGCTGGTGGTCGATGACAATTCCCTGGCCCGGGAGACCCTGGCACGGCTGCTGACCGGCTTCGGCTGCCGGGTCGGCAGCGCTTCCTCCGGGGAAGAGGCGCTGGCCGCTCTGGTGGCGGAGGCGGGAGCGGAGAGAGTCGGGTGGGATCTGCTGATCACCGATCTGCGCATGGGCGGCATGGACGGCATCACCCTGGCCGGGAACATTCATGCCATTCCGGAGCTGGCCGGACTGCCGGTAATCCTCGTCGCCTCGCTTCGGCATGAGGCGGAACTGGCGCGCTC
>CAZUZJ010000333.1:0-2345 GCA_964624225.1 uncultured Desulfobulbia bacterium
TGGATAACGGGGTGCGTGTTGTCTCCGAACAGGTGCCCCATGTCAGAACGGTGAGCGTCGGCATCTGGGTTGATGTCGGCGCCCGCGACGAGCATGATCTGACCAGCGGCTGTTCCCATTTTGTCGAGCATATGCTCTTCAAGGGGACTCCCCTGCGCAGCGCCGGCCGTATTGCCATGGAACTCGACGTGCTGGGGGGCACGGCGAACGCCTTTACCGGCAAGGATGTCACCTGCTATCACGCCACCGTGCTCGACGATCAGCTGCCCCGGCTGCTGGAGCTTTTTGCCGATTGTTTTCGCAACTCCCTTTTCGATCCGGAAGAGGTGGAGCGGGAGCAGCAGGTCATCCTCCAGGAGATCAGCATGGTGGAGGATACGCCGGAGGAGCAGATACACGACCTCTTCGAAAAGCTGCTGTGGGGCCATCATCCGCTGGGGAACACCGTGCTCGGTGCGGTGGAGGTGGTGTCCCGCATGGACCGCCAGAAGCTGCTCGATCACTTGCGGAACTTCTACACTCCGGATCGCATCGTTATCGCAGCGGCCGGCAATGTGGAGCACGACGCCTTTGTCCGCCTGCTCGACATGCTCTTTTCGCCTCTCAGCGTCGGCCACCCGCTTTTCCGTTCCGAGCGCAAGGTTCCGGCTGAGCTGGCGGTGGAACAGAAGGTGCTGGCCAAGCCGTTGGAGCAGGCGCATGTCGCCCTGGGCACTTACGGCCTGGATGTCCATTCTCCGGACCGTTACGCCCTGATGCTGCTTAACATCATGCTGGGCGGCAACATGAGCTCACACCTCTTTCAGGAAATCCGGGAAAAAAGAGGGCTGGCCTATTCGGTCCACTCCTATCTCGATTCGTATCAGGACGGCGGCTATATCGGCATCTATCTCGGCGTCCATCCCGCCAATGTCAATTGCACCCTCGATCTGGTAGAAACCGAGCTCTCCCGCTTCTGTCAGGCGCCGGTGACAGCGGAGGAGCTGGCCAATGCCCGGGACTACGCCCGTGCCGGTTTGCTGCTTGCGGCTGAGAGTATGGAGATGCGGATGAGTCGACTGGGCAGGAACGAGCTCTATTTCGGTCGGGATGTCTCCTGCGCCGAGGTGCTGCGCGGCCTGGAAAAGGTTACCGCGGACGTGGTGTGTCGCCTGGCCGGCCAGCTTTTCGGCAAGGGCATGAGCACCGTGGTCGTCGGTCCGCTTGCTGCCCACGAGGTCGATCGACGTTTTCCCGCCGGTTTTCCCCGGACGCGCCGGTAAAGGCCATGTCTCGTTTGCCATGGCAAACGTACTAATCAGGGGAGGGCATAATGTCCTTTGCTCCGGTTGATCTTTCTCTCTGTTGGCTCGATCCGGAAACCTGCGCGGATCTGCCACTTCCCGCCTATCATTCTGATCTGGCCGCTGGCATGGATGTGGCGGCAGCTCTCTCCGCCCCACTGCTCCTCTCTCCCGGGCAGATCGCCCTGGTGCCTACCGGTTTTGCCGTGGCCCTCCCGCCAGGCTATGAATTGCAGGTGCGCCCCCGGAGCGGACTGGCGATCAGACATGGCATCACGGTGATCAACAGCCCTGGCACAATCGATGCCGATTACCGTGGCGAAGTCAAAATCGGACTCATCAATCTCGGCAGTGCCGGTTACACCGTGCAGCGGGGCGATCGGATTGCCCAGCTCGTCCTGGCGCCGGTCTGCCGGGCCCATATCCGTCAAGTCGGAACGCTTGCTGCCACAACGCGTGGCGATGGCGGATTCGGGCACTCCGGCCGGTAAGGTGGGCATGCGTTTCTGCGTGCTGGGCAGCGGCAGCCGGGGGAACGCCACCTACGTGGCGGCGGAAAGCGGCGGACTGTTGATCGATAACGGTTTTTCCGCGGTGGAGATTGAGCGCCGACTGGCCGCCATCGGGGTCGAGGCCGCTTCACTGACCGCCATCCTCCTGACCCATGAACACAACGATCACCTCAAGGGGATCGGGGTGCTGGCCCGCAAGTTCGGTCTGCCGCTTCACGCCAGTGCCGGCACCGTAACCGCCGCAGCCAGAACTCTGGTCGGGGTCGAGACCGTTCGTCCCTTCACCACCGGGTCATCCTTTTCCCTTGCCGGTTTTTCCGTGCATCCTTTTGCCGTGTGTCACGATACCGCCGATCCGGTCGGCTTCGTCATCCGCCATGGCCGTTGCTCCCTCGGCTACTGTACGGATACCGGCACAATCTCCCGGGTCATCCGTCATCACCTGGCCGGCTGCAACGGGTTGGTCCTGGAGTGCAATCATGATCCCCGCATGCTACAAAACGGCCCCTATCCTCTGCCGCTCAAACAGCGAGTCCGTTCCCGCCTCGGG
>CAZUZJ010000334.1:0-2277 GCA_964624225.1 uncultured Desulfobulbia bacterium
CATCGTCCGGCACGGCCCGGCCTTCATCACCGGTCTGGCCGGCCGCACCCGCCTGGCCCAGGCCATGGCCCTGATCAGCCTCTGCGACGCCTTTGTCACCAACGATTCGGGGCTGATGCATGTGGCGGCCGCCACCCGCACCCCCCTGGTGGCGATTTTCGGTTCCACCGATGCGGTGGCCACCGGACCCTTTTCCGACCGGGCGGTGGTTGTCCAGAAGGAACTCGGCTGTCGGCCGTGTCTGAAGAAGACCTGCGCCGCCGATTTTCGCTGTATGCTCGACATCAGCGTTGCCGAGGTGGCGGCGCAGACCCGTGCCCTGTTGGAGGCTTCATGAAACCTGCGGTATTTCTCGACCGGGATGGCACCATCAATGAGCAGATGGGCTACATCAACCACATCAGCCGCTTTCACCTGCTGCCCGGCGCCGCGGCGGCGATCAGCCGTTTGAACCGGGCCGGAGTGCCGGTGGTGGTGGTCACCAACCAGTCCGGGCTGGCCCGGGGCTATTTCCCTGAGAGCCTGCTCGTTGCGGTGCATGCGAAGATGGCCGCCGAACTGGCGGCTCAGCAGGCCCACGTTGACGGCCTCTATGTCTGTCCGCACCATCCCGAGGCCAAGGAGGAGCGCTTCCGTCTGGCCTGTGAATGCCGTAAGCCGAAAACCGGTCTTTTCCGCCAGGCGGCCCGGGAACTCGATCTTGATCTCGGCCGTTCCTATGTCGTCGGCGACCGCTGGTCCGACCTCAAGGCCGCCGCCGGCTGCGGGGCCAAAGGTGTTTTGGTGTTGACCGGCTATGGCCGCGGCGATCGCGATTATCTCGGGCCTGTCCAGGCGATTCAACCTCATTTCGTTGCCGAGGATCTGCCGGGGGCGGTTGCCTGGATTCTGTCTGATCTTGGCATGGATGGCAGATAATTCATGCCGGAGCTGCGACAAGCCCGGCCAGGGTCTCATCGAGGCGCGGATGGGCAAAGGGAAATCCCGCTTTTTGCGCCTTTTCCGGTATGACCCGTTGTGAGCCGAGCAGCACGTCGGCGAAATCTCCCAGCATCATTTTCAGGATAAAGGCCGGGACCGGCAGCAGAGCAGGCCGGTGCAGCACCCGGGCCAGGGTCGCCGTGAATTCCCGGTTGGTCAGCGGGTGCGGGGCCACTGCATTGACCGGGCCCCGCAGCGTTCCATTGTCTGCCGCGTACAGCAGGAGACCAACGAGATCGTCCCGATGAATCCAGGACATGTACTGCCTGCCGCTGCCCAGTCGGCCGCCCAGCCCGAGACGGAAAGGGGGCAGCATCTTTTCCAGAGCGCCGCCATCCGGTCCGAGCACCACCCCGATCCGCAGAGACACCACCCGCACTCCGAATCCTTCCGCCCGTTGCGCCTCCTCCTCCCACTCCCGGCAGACGCCGGCAAGAAAATCGTGTCCGGCCGGGGATGATTCGCTGAGGATCTCATCGCCGCGTGAGCCGTAGTAACCGATGGCCGAGGCGCAGATGAGGGTGGCCGGGGGATCGGCAGTCCGGCCGAGGGCATCCACCAGCAGCCGGGTGCCCTCCACCCGGCTTTTTCTGATCCGTTCTTTTTTCTCGGTATCCCACCTGCCGCTCGCAATGGGCTCCCCGGCCAGGTGAAAAACCGTATCCACCCCGGTAAAGAGCTCCGGGTCCAGGGGAGAGCGAGCATTCCACCGGCTCGCCTCGACGTCCCCGAGCTCCCGTCGGATCCGGTCAGGATCACGGCCCAGTACCACCGGCCGCGCCAGCCGTTTGATAAGATATCTGCCGATAAAGCCGGTTCCGCCGGTAATCAGGGCACGCATCGCTCTTCTCCTCTTGTGACGTGAGTTTCTATGCAGTGACGATGCCGGCCGCGTCAGGGCGCCGGGTTGCCGCCGCCGATGAGGGGCAGCTCTCGCTCGATGTCAAAGTATACGATATGGCGCGATTTTTCGGAAGACTCATCCGTGCTTTCCTTGCAGCGGCGGCAGAGTTCCCGCACCAGATCGGGGTTGATTTCCTCGTGGCGCTTGATCAGGCTGAAGCGCCTGCCACGGTAGCCGCTGCCGTCCTCCAGAAAAAGATAGGAGGCATGGGGATTTTTTGTCAGGTTTGCGTGGGTTTTGTTGTCACCCATGATAAAAAGCATTTGCCCGGTTCGGGAGATATGCGGTCGGGAAAAGATGGCGGTGTTGACCGCGCCTGCGCTGTCGGCCGTGGCCAGTACCCCGGTTCCTGTTGTTTCGATGAAATTGGTTTCCAGATTCATGATGTTTCC
>CAZUZJ010000335.1:0-2242 GCA_964624225.1 uncultured Desulfobulbia bacterium
GGAAAAGATCAAGGCTGAAAAAGAAAAAACCGGAGCGGAGCAGCCGGCCGCGGTCGAGGCGGCCCCCGGCGGTGCGCAGCCGCCGGAGCGCGATGAGTTCGACGAGGATATTCTTGTCCCGGAAAACATCGAGCGATTGCGCAAAAAGGTGTTCAACCTCAAGGAAAACGATCTTGCCCTTGACCGCGGCGAGGTGGACCGCCTGGTCAGCGATCTGCAGATCTCCCTGGAGCGGGCCGAATATGTCGGGGAGACGATTCGCGAACTGCTCAATGAACTGCTGCGGGTCCGCCGGGCCCAGGAAAGTGGGGCAGGGCCGGTTGCCGAAGAAATCGAGCAGGATGAAGAGGCCTGCGTGGAGGAGCAGCCACCGGAGGAGCGCGATTTTTCCCCTTTTGCCGCGCCGGAAGACGCGCTGGTGAAAAACTGCCCGGCCACCGAGGTGCGGGGCATGGTGCTGTCCGGCAGTGTCGTCTATATGCAGGAAAACGCCATCTCCCTGATCCGTGACGTCAGCAAGGACAGACTGCGGGAATATCTGAAGAACAGCAGCGTGCCGCTGGCCCATTTCGGCGGCTTTTTCAAGCGGCTGTCCCGGCAGTTCAAGGGGTCGCTCGCCACCATTGCCGACAAGAAACTGCGCAAACTTTCTTTGCCGATCATGATTCCCACCGGCTTCAACCTGAACGATATGCCGGATGAAAACGGTCAGGTGCTGGTCTTTGTCACCAACGGCCAATGGAACGGGGTGCTGGTCTGTTCCGAGGTGGACAGGGCGCCGGTGACGATGGTCAAGTTCCGCAAGGCGAAAAACGGCGATTTTGTCGGGGTCGGCTATGCGGAGAACGGCGTGGAGCTGCCGCTGCTCAATGCCGTCTCCGTGCTTCGCCGGGAAGGCTTTCTTACCATGGTGTGACGGACGGCCAGATGGCCGGGGGAGGAAAGGATGGAACGACGAAAAAATACCAGGGTTGATTTTCATGCCACGGCGGATGTCCGGGTCGGGGACCGCGAGTTCCGGGGGCTGGCCATCCGGGATCTCGGTCTGCGAGGGGTCTATCTGCTCGGGCTGGAGGGCTGCCGGATCGGCGATCCTTGCCAGGTGCGGCTCTTTTTGTCGGGAACAAGCAGCGAGGTGATGTTGTCCATGCAGGGTCGGATCATGCGCATTGAAGATGACGGGGCCGGTCTCCATTTCGATGAGCTGGATCTGGACACCTTCACCCATCTGAAAAATATCGTCTACTACAATGCCGATGATCCGGACCGGTTGAAGCCGGAGGAGGAGATGGCGGAGGATGTGCCGGACGGGCAGTTTGTTGATCAGAATTTCGAGTGAGGACGGTGATGGCGCTCTTGCAACTGACGGTTATTCCTCTCGGCACCGGTGATCCCGGCGTTGGTGAGTATGTCGCCGATATCCAGAAGGCCCTGGCCGGGGAAAAGGTGCGTTTTCAGCTCAACGACATGGGCACCCTGATCGAGGGCGAGGCGCGCGAGCTGCTGGCCCTGGTCGGCAGAATCTACGAAATCCCTTTTCAGCACGGGGCGCGGCGGGTGGTGACCCAGATGGTCATTGACGACCGGCGCGACAAGGAGATTCATATCGGCGACAAGATTGCCGCGGTCCAGCGGCGACTGTGAGCCGCTGGCGAGGAAGAATGACGGATGAGACGTGAAAAAAAGTTGCGCAGGCTGCCCTTTGCGGTCCTTGTCTTTTTCCTTTTCCTTTTCATCGCCGGGGTCATGAGCGGTGAGCCCTCCCGGGTTCTGGAGCAGTCCTGGCAGATCTGTCTGAGCTGCATCGGCATCGGTTGACATGGAACTGGGACGCAAATGGGTGCAGCTGGTCATCGCCCTGCTGACCAACGGCTACTGGGGTTTTTTCACCACGAAAACCATCTATCAGGGGCCGTTGAAGGTGGTCTGCTCGCCCGGACTGAACTGCTATTCCTGCCCGGCGGCCACCACCTACTGCCCCATCGGCGCCCTTCAGCAGCTCATGCTCGGCATCCGCTTCAACCTGGAAAATGCCCAGTATTTTTTCGGCCTCTATGTGCTGGGCTGCATTGGCGTGGTCGGCAGCTTCCTCGGCCGGCTGGTCTGCGGCTGGGCCTGTCCCTTCGGCTTCTTTCAGGAGCTTCTCCACAAGATCCCCTCCCGGAAATTCGCGATCTGGCGGCCGCTTCGCTACTGTAAATATCTGCTTCTGCTCTTTTTTGTCTTTGTCCTGCCCCTCACC
>CAZUZJ010000336.1:0-2229 GCA_964624225.1 uncultured Desulfobulbia bacterium
GCCGGCCAGGGAAAAGCCGATGCCGCAGAGACCGCCCTGGAGGATGCCGATGATGAGCGTGCCCTTGATGGTCGCCTTGGCCACCGAGGTGAAGCGGGCCAGCAGGAGTTTTTCCTCGCGGTCCTCCAGGGGCAGGTAGTAGAGAATCTTTTCGAGCAGCCCGCGGCCGTCGATGAGAAAGTAAAACATGGTGTAGAGCATGATGAGTGTCATCAGGGCGGCGTTGACCGTCATCATGGTCATGGAGGACAGCGAGTCGATGAGCAGGGTCGAGGCGTTGCCCACCAGGGCGCCCAGTTTTTCGATGATGACATCGCGGTAGGGGAGAAGCTGCTCATAGTAGGGGATTTTGTCCTGGTAGTCGGCAAGCAGGCTCGGTTCCCGAAGAAAGGACTGCACCCACGGGGTGACCGACTCGCTGACCGTCACCGCCTGGGCGATCACCACCCCGATCAGGCCGGCAAAGGGCAGCAGGACGAGACAGACGACGGCCATGATGGCCAGCAGCGAGGCCAGGGGCCGGCGGTCCTGACAGAAGACGAGGAGGCGCTGGTAGAGCGGGGTGGTGAGGGCGGCAAAGAGGCCGGCCATGAAAATGGCCATGAGAAACTGGCGGATCATGGCGAGAAAGAGGGTGGAAATGGCGAGAACGCAGAGAAGCAGGACGATTTTGTGGGCTGTTTTCGCGGGCATAGGTGGTGGGCCAGAATGGCGGCAATGGGGACGTGGGTTCAGGGAAAACCGTTTTCGGCTTGAATTATGCCCCGTTGTCCGGTAGCATTCAAGGAAATTGCGGCCTGGCCGGGGATTTTTTTTGGCGGTCGACTTCCTGGATCATACCACTGCGCCGCTCCCTGCCGGGCAGGGCGCCCTGTTCTTCTCCAAACGGATCATAACCATTCGTCATTTCAAAAAAAGGGAATTATGGACAATCTCATCGGCAAGCACTGGCATCATCTGCCGGCGGAAGAGGTGCTCGATCTGCTCGGCAGCGATCCGACCAAAGGCCTTGATCTGTTCGAGGTAAAAAATCGATTCGACTCTTTCGGCCCCAACACCATCACCGGAAAAAAGGGGAAAGGGCCGCTGCTCCGCTTTCTGCTCCAGTTTCACCAGCCGCTCATCTATATTCTCATCGTCTCCGGCTGCATCACCGGCGGCCTGGGGGAATGGGTGGACTCCGGGGTCATCTTCGGCGTGGTGATCGTCAACGCCATCATCGGCTTCATCCAGGAGGCGAAGGCGGTCAACGCCCTGGCGGCCCTGGCCCGCACCATGACCACCGAGGCCACCGTCCTGCGGCAGGGTGAGAAAAAACGCATCTCCGCGGTTGACCTGGTGCTGGGCGATATCGTTTTCCTGCAGGGCGGCGACAAGGTGCCGGCCGACATCCGACTTCTTCAGGTCAGAGAGTTGCAGATCGACGAGTCGGCCCTGACCGGGGAATCGGTGCCGGTGGCCAAGAGTGCCGGGTTGCTTGGCCACGACACCCTGCTGGCCGACCGCGCCAACATGGCCTATGCGTCCACTCTGGCGACTTATGGCCAGGGCATGGGGGTGGTCACCGCCACCGGCGACCATACCGAGGTCGGCCGGATCTCCCAGCTCATCTCCAGCACCGAGGAGCTGGAGACGCCGCTGACCCGCAAGATCGCCCATTTCAGCCACATTCTCCTCTATGCGATTCTCGGCCTGGCCGTGCTGACCGTGCTGGTTGGCATGGTGCGGGGCCAGTCGCTCTTTGACATGTTCATGGCTGCGGTGGCGCTGGCGGTGGGGGCCATTCCCGAGGGGCTGCCGGCGGCGGTGACCATCACGCTTGCCATCGGTGTCTCGCGGATGGCAAAACGCAATGCCATCATCCGCAAGCTGCCGGCGGTGGAGACGCTCGGCAGCACCACGGTGATCTGTACCGACAAGACCGGGACCCTTACCGAAAACCAGATGACGGTCACGGCGATCATCGCCGGCGGGGTCCGCTACGAGGTCAGCGGCGGCGGCTATAATCCGGCCGGCGGCGGCATCGAACGGGAAGACCGGGCAGCGGCCGGCGGTGATTCCGTGGTTCTGGACCAGTGTCTGCGAGCCGGCGCCCTCTGCAACGACAGCGTCCTGGCGGAAAAAGACGGGATCTGGCAGGTGCATGGCGATCCCACCGAGGGCGCTCTCCTGGTCAGCGCCCGGAAAGGCGGACTCGATCCGGCCAGGCTGCTGGCTGACACTCCTCGC
>CAZUZJ010000337.1:0-2214 GCA_964624225.1 uncultured Desulfobulbia bacterium
GCAGACCGGAGTCAGGGCAGCAAAGGGTGATGCCCGCTGCTGTCCTTTCCATGACGAGATGGTCGACCAGATCGATCTTCTGCATCCAGCTGACCAGCTCATGGTAGCCATCAGACCTGCGCCCGACAACGCGCAGGAAGACATTGACCTTGGCCGGCGCGGTGAGACGCAGAAGCCCTGCTTTCATTTACGACTGCGCCTTCACATAACGCATCTTCAGATCATAGAGAAACTTGCCGAGCATATTCTCCTCGTCCTCGGTCAGGTTCCCCCTGGTCTTTTCCTTCAGGACATTGAGGGTATCGATCGTGTGCTTGGCAAGAACAAGATCGAGTTTTTTCACCCCGGTTACCGGATCGGCGATCTCACCAAGATGAAAAAGGGCCGAGGTGTTGAGGGACATGACAAAAGCGGCAAAGGTGACTTCCGGCATCACACATTTGCCGTCCACAATTTTGCCACCCGCGCATCGACATTTTTTCTCCGCCTCGTCCATCAGCTCACCCATCGAAAAAATCAGCTCAGATCAAGCACCATGGCGCTGTCGATATTGGCCAGCTCCTTGACGCGTTCCAGTTGTTCTTTGGTGACCAGGGTATCGGTGTTGAGAAGGATGACATTGCGGGAATGATCACCCTCCCCCGATTCCCGGCCGACCGTCATGCGGGAGATATTGACCCCGAAATTCCCCAGCGTCACGCCCAGCGAACCAATCACGCCCGGCACGTCGCGGTTGTAAACAAACAGCATCGGCCCATCGGGCAGGGCCTCAAGCCGGAAGGTGTTGAGGCGGACCAGACGCGGCTCCTTTTTACCGAACACGGTGCCGGCCAGCACGTTTTCATCCTCCGATGTTTTCACCCGCACGGAAAGCAGATTGGTGAAATCATCGGAATCCGCGGTTTTTGACTCGATCACCCGAATGCCCCGCTCCCTGGCGATCATCGGCGCATTGACAAAGTTGACCGCATCCTTGAGAATCGGGGTAAAAAGCCCCTTCAGAAAGGCAACGGTGATCGGGCCGGTCTGCATCTCGGCGAGATCGCCGTTGAACTCGATGTTGACCTCTTCCACGCTTCCCCTGGCAATCTGCATATGGAAAGAGCCGAGCATCTCGGCAAGGGTGACATATGGCCGCACCCTGGAGAGCACCTCGGCGCTGACCGAGGGAACGTTCACCGCGTTTGCCACGGTAGTGTTGAGCAGATAATCGGCGATCTGCTCGGCGATGGTCACCGCGACGTTTTCCTGCGCCTCGGCGGTTGACGCCCCCAGATGGGGAGTGCAGATAAAGTTGTCGAGGGCAAGGAGCGGCGTCGTCTCCAGAGAGGTCGGCTCCTTTTCAAAGACATCGAGGGCCGCGCCTGCTATCACGTTGTTTTTCAATGCATCGTAAAGGGCCGCCTCGTCAACAACTCCGCCCCGGGCGCAGTCGATGAACATGGCCGATTTTTTCATCAGCTTGAACTGGTCGGGACCGAGCAGCTTGCTGGTCTCCTTGGTCAACGGCACATGCACGGAAATGTAATCCGCCCGCTTGCAGAGTTCATCCAGGCTGACTAGCTCGACTCCCAGCTTGTCAACGAGGTCTTTCGGCATGTGCGGATCATAGGCGATCACCTTCATGTGCAGACCCTGGGCTCGGTTGGCGACAATGGCACCGATCCGACCGATGCCGACAATGCCCAGCGTCTTGCCGGTCACCTCGCGGCCCTGGAATTTTTTCTTGTCCCAGCCGCCGGCCTTGAGCCGGGCGGTTGCCTGGGGAATATTGCGAGTCAGGGACATCATCATGGCAATGGCGTGTTCCGCCGCGGTGGTGGCATTGCCATCCGGCGCGTTCATGACGACGATACCCCGTTTGCTGGCAGCGGCCACATCGACGTTGTCAAGACCGATGCCGGCGCGACCGACAACCTTGAGTCTGTCCGCCGCCTCGATGATTTCGGCGGTTACCCTGGTGGCGCTGCGGATGACCAGGCCGTCATACTGGCCGATTTCCTTTTTCAGTTCCTCCGGGCTCATTCCCGTCTTGATGTCGACTTCAAGCCCGGCATCCTGCAGAATCTTCGCTCCCACCGGGGCCAGATTATCACTGATAAGTACCTTCATGACCGCTCCTTTTCACATGAAAAACACAAGAAATTATCCAAAACAATGATGGTCTCGCAAAAACCCGCAAACCATGGCAGGCGGGAAAGTGAAAACAACGAG
>CAZUZJ010000338.1:0-2204 GCA_964624225.1 uncultured Desulfobulbia bacterium
AACGGCAAAATCACGCGTCCTCTTTTCGAGGCTTTTGGAAAATTCCTTATTATTTTGATTGGCTCTCGCCATTATCCCCGCCAACCCGCCGCTGCCCGCGAGGCATGCAAAAAACGCCACGCACCTTCCACACTTCCAATACTTTAGGCACTCGAAGTACTTAAGGCACTTAAGGCACTTTTTTTATCCTCTGCCGACGCCGTAATAGACAAATCCGGCCTCTTTCATCCTAAGAGGATTATACACGTTTCGCAGATCAACGAAAACTGGTGATTTCATCCTGGCCTTCAGTTCGTCCAGATCAAGGGCCCGGTACTGGTTCCATTCGGTGAAAAGCACGAGGACGTCGGCGTTGTCGGCCGCCTGGTAGGCATCGTCAACATAGCGAAAGCCAGGGAACAGCTTTGCCGCCTCGGCCATGCCCTGGGGATCGTGGGCCTGGATGACAGCCCCTTTCTCGAAGAGCGGCGGCAGAATGGTGAGGGCCGGCGCGTCGCGCAGGTCATCGGTTTCCGGTTT
Organism: uncultured Desulfobulbia bacterium; assembly: GCA_964624225.1. Lineage (GTDB taxonomy): Bacteria > Desulfobacterota > Desulfobulbia > Desulfobulbales > SURF-16 > DB1. Next base: position 520 of record CAZUZJ010000338.1, read on the forward strand.
GAAGGTCAGACCGAGAACACCGATGGTCTTGCCCGCCTCGGCGCCGCCCAGGGCATCGCGGATCTTTTTCACCATCCGCGCCTTCTGGGCGGCATTAATCTCCACCGCCGCCTCGACGGAACGCACCGCCACTCCGTTTTCCTGGGCAATCCGAAGCAGGGCCAGGGTGTCCTTGGGGAAGCAGGAGCCGCCGTAGCCTGGTCCGGCATGAAGGAACTTGCGGCCGATGCGACCATCAAGACCGATGGCCTTGGCAAGGTCAACGACATCCGCGCCCACCGCCTCACAGACATTGGCCATTTCATTGATAAAAGAAATCTTCATGGACAGAAAGGCATTGGAGGCATATTTGATCAGCTCGGCGGTTTCGAGACCGGTCATGACAAACGGGGTGGAAATCAGGTAGAGCGGGTTGTAGATCTCCTTCATGACCGCTGCCGCCTTGTCCGATTCGACGCCGATCACCACCCGGTCCGGCCGCATGAAATCGTTGATCGCCGCCCCTTCCCTCAGAAATTCGGGATTTGACACCACATCAAACTGCGCCGCCGGATTCTCCTCGCGGATCAGGCGGGCCACCTGGCGGGCCGTGCCGACCGGCACCGTGCTTTTATCCACCACCACCGTGTACTGCCCGATATGGCGGGCCACCTCCCGGGCGGCGTCGTAGAGATAGGTGAGATCGGCATACCCGTCACCCCGCCGGGAAGAAGGAGTGCCCACCGCGATGAAAACCGCCCGGGCCCGCGTCACGCTCTCCGCCAGATCGGTGGAAAAGGAGAGACGGCCGTCCTTGACGTTCTTGGCGACCAGGGCGTCGAGGCCTGGCTCGTAAATGGGAATCTCGCCCTGCCGCAGTCGCTCGATTTTCGCCCCATCCTTGTCCATGCAGGTTACCCGGTGGCCGAATTCCGCCATGCAGGCGCCGGTTACCAGACCGACATAGCCGGTTCCGATCATTGTGATGTTCATGGTGTTTTGGTCCGATTGGTTTGATTGGTCTGATTGGTCCGGTTGGTCTGATTGGGCAGGTTGGTTATTGGCTGTAGTATGAACGATACCACTCGACAAATTTCTGCAACCCCACCTCGATCGTGGTGCTGGGCTTGAAGCCGACATCGCGGACCAGATCATCGACATTGGCATAGGTGGCCGGGACATCACCGTTCTGCATGGGCAGAAATTCCTTTTCCGCCTTGCAGCCCAGGCACTCTTCCAGCACCTCGATGAAATGAAGCAAATCCTCCTGCTGGTTGTTGCCGATATTGTAAATGCGGTAGGGGCAGTAGCTGGTGGCCGGATCGGGATCTTGCCGGTCCCAGCTGGCGTCAGCCTGGGGAATGCGGTTGATGACCCGAACCACCCCTTCGATGATGTCGTCGATATAGGTGAAATCCCGCTTCATGTTGCCATGGTTGAAGACCTTGATCGGCCGGCCGGCCAGCATCGCCCTGGTGAAGAGAAAATAGGCCATGTCGGGCCGGCCCCAGGGGCCGTAAACCGTGAAGAAGCGCAGGCCGGTGACCGGCAACCCGTACAGATGACTGTAGGTGTGGGCCATCAGCTCGTTGGCCTTCTTGGTTGCCGCATAGAGGGAGACGGGGTGATCGACATTGTCGTGCACGGAAAAGGGCATTTTCGTGTTGCCGCCGTACACCGAACTCGACGAGGCGAAAACGAGGTGT
>CAZUZJ010000339.1:0-2195 GCA_964624225.1 uncultured Desulfobulbia bacterium
GCTGGTGGATGCCCTGAAAGGGCGGCAGCAGACCATTGCCGCCGAGTTCGAGGATCTGGAGACCCGCCGGGCCGAAGCGGAACGGCAATACAAGGAATACGAGGCCAAGCTGGCCGGGATCGACGCCGAGTTGAAGGAGATGGTTGATAAGGCCATCGCCGCCGGCCAGGCCGAGAAGACGCGCATCATCGAAGAAGCCAACAAGGCGGCGGAAAATATCAAGCGCCAGGCGGAAATGGCGGTGCAGACGGAAATCACCGAAGCCCGCCGTCGCATCAAGGTCGAGATCGCCGAACAGGCGACGGCCATGGCGGAAGAGATTATCAAGAACAATCTCCGTGATGCTGACCAGGATAAACTGGTGGAAGAATACCTGACCAAGGTGGGAGGCTTGAAATAATGAAAAACGATATTCTGGCCAGGCGTTATGCCAAGGCGCTGTTTGTCGTGGGCAAGGAAGAAAACGCCCTTGATGCATACGCCGCCACCCTGCAGGAGTTCGGTGCGCTCTATCAGTCCACCCCGCTGGTGCGGGACGGGTTGACCAACAAGATGTATCCCCTTGATGTCCGGGCAAAAGTGATGGCGGAAATCGTCGCCTCCGCCGGCGTCAGCGGCATCATGGCCAATTTCCTCAATCTGCTCGCCCAGAAAAACCGGGTCGAGGTTTTGCCGGAAATCGCCACCACATTTCAGGCCATGGTGGATGAAGAGCGCAACGTCTGCCAGGGGCTGATCATCACCGCGAAGGAATTACAACCGGCGTTGCAGGAAAAAACCAAGGCGACACTGGAAAAGATAACAGGCAAGCAGGTTGTTTTGAAGACCCAGGTCGATCCGACCATCATCGGCGGCATGATCGCCAAGGTCGGGGATCTTGTCCTGGATGGCAGTATCAAAACACAGCTTGAGGGTTTAAAAGAGTCCATCAAAGGGAGCGAATAGGCAATGCAGATTAAAGCTGAAGAAATCAGTCAGATTATCAAGGGGCAGATCAAGGATTACGAAGCAAAAATTGATCTGAGTGAAACTGGAACCGTCATTTCAGTCGGCGATGGTATTGCCAGGGTCCATGGCGTCGAAAACTGCATGGCCATGGAGCTGCTAGAGTTCCCCGGCGGCATTCTCGGGCTCGCCCTCAACCTGGAGGCCGACAACGTCGGTTGCGCCATCTTCGGTGATGTCAAGCACATCAAGGAAGGCGACATCGTCAAACGGACCGGCAGGATCGCCGAGGTACCGGTTGGGCCCGAAATGGAAGGCCGCGTTGTGGACGGCGTCGGCAACGCGATTGACGGCCAGGGCCCGATCAACGCCAAACACTTCTCCAAGATGGAGGTGCTGGCACCGGGCGTTATCGCCAGAAAGAGCGTGCATGAGCCCTGTTACACCGGCAGCAAGGCGGTTGACGCCATGACCCCCGTTGGTCGCGGTCAGCGTGAGCTCATCATCGGCGACCGTCAGATCGGCAAAACCGCCCTCTGTGTCGATGCCATTATCGCTCAGAAAGAAACCGACATGCATTGCATCTATGTCGCCATCGGACAGAAAAAATCCACCGTGGCCCTGGTTGTCGAAGCGCTCCGCAAACACGGCGCCATGGAGTATACCACCGTGGTCGCCGCCTGCGCATCAGATCCTGCGCCGATGCAGTACATCGCCGCCTTCGCCGGTTGCGCCATGGGTGAGTATTACCGCGACAATGGCCAGCACGCCCTGATCATCTATGACGATCTTTCCAAGCAGGCCGTCTCCTACCGCGAGCTTTCCCTGTTGCTTCGGCGGCCGCCGGGACGTGAGGCCTTCCCGGGCGACATCTTCTTCAACCATTCCCGTCTGCTGGAGCGCGCCTCCAAGGTGAGTGACGCCCTCGGCGCCGGCTCGCTGACCGCCCTGCCGATCATTGAAACCCAGGCCGGTGACGTTTCCGCTTTCATTCCGACCAACGTTATCTCCATCACCGACGGCCAGGTCTATCTGGAACCGAACCTCTTCTTCTCCGGCGTTCGCCCGGCGATCAACGTCGGTCTTTCCGTATCAAGGGTAGGTGGTGCGGCCCAGGTCAAGGCAATGAAACAGGTTGCCGGTACCCTGCGTCTCGATCTGGCCCAGTACCGCGAGCTTGCCGCATTTGCCGGTTTCGGCTCCGATCTCGACGCCGCCACCCAGGCCCAGTTGACCCGGGGCGCCCGCCT
>CAZUZJ010000340.1:0-2191 GCA_964624225.1 uncultured Desulfobulbia bacterium
CGAGGGAAGACTGGGCTTCGTCGGTGCGCCGACGGCCGCATCGTCGAGCGCTGGCCCACCCTGGAGGGGGTGCGGATGGTGGTGGAAAAGACCTGACCGCGGCACAGGACCATTGCGGCAGAAAATCACTGGAGTTTGCAGGTTTCCTCCTCGTCAAAGAGGTGGCGCACCCCGTGTGCCTCTTCTTTCTCCGCCATTTTTCGCTGCACCTCCTCTTCGTCGATGCCAAGTGAATCGGCAATGGCGGTCAGGTCATAGCAGGGTTCTCCCTCCGGGGTGTAGCCGGCCGGTTGCAGCTCCGGGTAGCAGGCGCTGGTCGCCGTCTGCGAGGCCTGGCTCAACAGCTCGCGGATGGGAGCCGGCCCATAGAGCAGCAGCCATTCCACCGCCTCGGACCAGGTGTCGCTGTCGATGGTCGGATTTTCCAGCACCGCCATCGCCATCTCCAGGTCCCATCTCTTTTTGAAATCCGTCATTGTCGCACCTCTCTGCCGATGATATCATGACCACGGGCGGGAACTTTTTTCACTTTACCCATCTCCAGAAAAGAAATCAACCCGCCGGACCAGCTCAGGGTTCGTAACCTTCCTTTTTCCCCTTTCATCATGTGGGAGCACTATGAAACTCGATTCTGTCGTCCTTCTTTTCTTGTCGTTTCTGGCTGTCATTCTCCTGGCCAGCCCTGTTGTCGCCGGGCCGCCGCGGCTCGACCTGACGGTCTCCTTTGTCCCGGAGCGCCATCTCCTCCAGGGGGTGGCCCGCTTTGTTCACCCCGGCCAGGAGGCGGTACGGCTGCGGGCCGACGGTATGACCATCGACGCGCTCCGTCTCGACGGGGTCAGCCATGCGGCCGAGATCGGCGCGGACGGCATCCTGGTGCTGCCTGCTGCCCCCCGGCCGCAACAGGTGGAGATCGCCTTTACCAAGGAGTATGCCGCCAAAGCAACGGGTAATTCCATGGTCGATCGCCAGGGCATCGTCCTCCTCGACAGCTGGTATCCGGTGCTGCCCTGGGAGGCGGTGATCAGCCTCACCGCCGACATCCCCGCCGGTTTTTCAGCCATTGCCGAGGCGGATGAGATCAGCTATGCCGAGCAGGGGCCGACGCGGCGGGTCAGCTTCCGCTTCGATCATCCCCTGCCCTTTGTCCATTTTGTCGCCGGCCCCTATGAGGTCAGCGAGGAGACCCTGCCCGGCGGCGCCATCCTTGCCACCTATTTCTTCCCGGAGGATCGCCAGCTTGCCGCCACATACGGTGCGAAGGCCAAGGCCTATCTGGCCCGTTATCAAGAGCTGATCGGCCCCTATCCCTTCAAGCGCTACAGCGTTGTCGAAAACCGGCTGCCCACCGGCTATGCCATGCCGACCTTCACCCTCCTCGGTCAGAGCGTGGTACGGCTGCCTTTTATCAGCGACACCTCGCTGGGCCACGAGGTGCTTCATTCCTGGTTCGGCAATGCGGTGGGGGTTGATCTTGCCGGCGGCAACTGGTGTGAGGGATTGACCACCTATCTGGCCGACCAGGCCTATGCCGAGGAAAAGGGGGAGGGGGTCGATTTCCGCAAGAACCAGCTCGTCCGCTACCAGGGGGTGGTGGCGGCGGACAACCCCATGGCGGTCAAAGACTTCCGGGATGCGGCCGATTATGGCACGGTGAGTCTGGCCAGCCGGGCGGTGGGCTACAACAAGGCGAGCATGATCTTTCACATGCTGCGGCTGCAGGTGGGCGACGAGGCCTTTTTCGCGGCGCTGCGCGCCTTTTATGCGGAGCACCGCTTCCGTGACGCCTCGTGGGATGATCTGGCGCGCGCCTTTGCCGCGGCCGCCGGCCAGGATCTCACCGGCTTTTTCGGGCAGTGGCTGAAGCGGGCCGACGTCCCCCGGCTCGCTGTTGAGAAATTGCGGCTCACCATCAAGGACGGCAATCCGGAGCTTGGCTTCGAGCTGGTCCAGGAGAACACGGAGCCCTACCGGTTGACCGTGCCGGTAAGGATCACGGCCGGCAGCGAGGTCGTCGAGCAGGCGGTGGCGGTTGACCAGGCCCGCACCCCGGTGGTCCTTTCCTTTACTGCCATGCCCACCGCGCTGGTGGTCGATCCGGACTACAGTCTGATGCGGGAGCTGGCCGCCGACGAGTTGCCGCCGGTCTGGGCGCGCTTCCAGGGCGGCGGGAATCAGCTCGCCGTCCTGG
>CAZUZJ010000341.1:0-2173 GCA_964624225.1 uncultured Desulfobulbia bacterium
TTACCGGCAAATACCGGACCAAAAACGATTTTCTCCAGCACGAAAAAGAGGCGGCCGGCTTAGGTCCGTTTTCCTTTATTCCCAAACCCTTTGATTTTCCCCTTACCCAGCAACTGGTCAATGAGGCGCTTGCGGGCGGAACTCCGGCAGCAAACGAATGATCCAGCCCGCCTCCTGTCTTGCAGTGAGGATCTTATGGCAGACCTGAAAACATTGAAAGAGGTTATCCGGGAAGAACAGGCATACATCAAAAAAAGAAGAAAACGAAAATGGCCCGATGATCCTGCCCGGTGGAACGGGGCCAGACGCATCGGTCTCGCCCTCTCCGGCGGCGGCATCCGTTCCGCCGCCACCAATCTCGGCGTGCTGCAGGGCTTGGCGGAACGGGGCGTTCTCTCCCTCGTCGATTATCTCAGCACCGTTTCCGGTGGTGGGTACATCGGCGCCTGCCTGACATCCTTGCTCTCCAACAAGGAGATACCTTTGCCAAAAAATGCCCGGGACGCCTATGATTTCGGCGATAACGGCAAGGAGGTCGAGGCGCTTTTTGCCACGGACTGGCGTCACTTCCCATTTCGGGAGGACAGGATCGATTTCCGGGCAGAGCCAGCCGACAACGTCCGCGGCAAGACACAGATGGACCATATCCGCACCCGGGCCAGCTATCTGGCCCCGCTTGCCCGCCATTTCAGTCCCAATGTCATGCGGGCGGCGGGCTCGGTTTTCACCTCGACATTCATGTCCCTGCTCTGGTTCGTCCTGCTGATCGTCGTCATCACCGCAAGCTATATGACAGTGGTCGGCTTGACCGCCCCGGATATGGCAATGCACCCGGAAAGCCGACCGGCCGGCAGTCTCGCCATGGAGGTGCGGACCGCGAACTCCGCGGTGTCGTTCGCGGCAACCGGCCAGGCGGTTTCGGCATCGGCCCAAAAAGACATTTTCACCCTGCTTACGGCCAGCGCCTGGCGTCCATTTGGAAAATTTGCCGATATGGCCGACCAGCGCCCCTGGACGGTCGGGATGGCGTTTTTTTTCCTCGGCGCCACTCTCTTTTTTTTCATGAGCGGAAGACCGCCAATCCGGGCATGTATCGACACCTCCTATTATCCCTGTTTTTTCTGCTTCATGGCGCTGCTCCTTCTTGTTCTTTTCGGCGGCCACTCGCTGCTTTGCCACATTTTCACCACGGAAAAGGCACTGACAGAGGGAGCCCTCCTCGTCCTGCCGGTGCTTTTTGCCGGCGGCGCCCTGATCGGGGTCTGGCTCGCTTATGCCCAAGCCGCACGGCAGGCGACAAACTGGGACATTGTCACCCGCTCACAATTTCACAAATTGACCGGTATTCTGCTGATCGGCCTGCTGCTGACCCTGGTCTGGGCGATCCTGCCCGGCTTTCTCGTTATCGGCATGGACGTCTGGAAAAGCGCACTCCTCATTCTCATCGGCTTTGGCATGCGCTCCGTGGTGACAACCCGCAGGACAGCGGGCCGCCAAAAAACGTTTTTCACGATCCCCGACAAATACCGATGTTTACTGCTCGGCCTCTGCACCCTGCTTTTTACCTTGCTGGCTGTTATTTCCGTCGGTAACGCCCTCCACGATTTCCTCCTGGAAAACGGCTCCGATCCATCCATGACCTGGCAGGCTCTTAACACCGGGACGCTGCCGGCAACAGCAGCGCTTTCCCTCCTGCTGCTGTTCGCCTTTGCCGGGTGGGTGGACGCAAACAAGCTCGCCCCCCACTACTTTTACCGGGATCGCCTGGCCGAGACCTTTCTGCGGACAGCAACCGATGCGCAGACCATGCTGCGGGATGACGCGGAAATGCTGATGAAGAATCTGCATGGCAACCGGTCGGACCGAACATGGGCGGCACGCGGCCCTTATCTGCTTATGAACGCCACCCTCAACCTCACCGCTGATCACGACCTGAAGGCATTCAACCGCAAGTCGGATATTTTCACCTTTTCCCGTTTCTTTCTCGGCTCAAAAAAAACAGGATACCTGCGGACCAGTGACTATCTGGTTGACGACGGCCCGTTAAAGCTTGCCCGGGCCATGGCCATCAGCGGCGCGGCGGTGACCTCGGTCATGGGCATGAACACCTCCCTTGCCACCTCCTTTGCCTGCACCATCTTCGGGGTGCGGCTCGGCTACTGGCTGCCCAACT
>CAZUZJ010000342.1:0-2135 GCA_964624225.1 uncultured Desulfobulbia bacterium
GCTTGACAAGAATCGCTGCGGGACTTACAAGTATTTTGCAAAACCTAACACTTTTTATTTCTTTCTTGGCGAAATCCGCCCCGTGCGGGTGCCAATCATTTTGTGGAAACGCCGGTCATCGGCGGAGGAGATGGTGGGATGCAGTTTGACAAGTTTACCGTGAAATCCCAGGAAGCCCTGCAGGCGGCTCAGAGCCTGGCCGGCCAGAAAGGGCATCAGGAAGTGACCCCGGAGCATCTGCTTGCGGCTTTGCTTCAGCAGCCGGAGGGGGTGATTGTTCCGGTGCTGCAAAAGCTCGGGGCAAATCCCGGCCAGCTTGCCGCCGAGGTGGAGAAGCTTCTGCAGAAGTTGCCGCAGGTGAGCGGTTCCGGTTTCGGTCAGGTTTATGCCTCCCAGCGATTCAGGCTGCTCCTCGATCAGGCCTTCAAGGAAGCGGCGACCATGAAGGATGACTATGTCAGCCAGGAGCATCTCTTTCTCTGTATCCTCGATGAGCGCGGCGCCGCGGGGGCGGAGATGCTCAAGGTCAATGGGGTGACCAAGCAGAGCTTTCTCGCCGCCCTGGCCGAGATCCGCGGCAGCCAGCGGGTAACGGATCCCAACCCGGAGGAAAAGTATCAGGCCCTGGAAAAATATGCCAAGAACCTCACCGATCTGGCCCGGCGGGGCAAACTCGATCCGGTCATCGGCCGCGATGACGAGGTGCGGCGGGTGGTACAGGTCTTGAGTCGGCGCACCAAGAACAACCCGGTCCTCATCGGCGAGCCCGGGGTGGGCAAGACCGCCATCGTCGAGGGGCTGGCCCAGCGTATTGTCAGCGGCGACATTCCCGAGACCCTGCGCAACAAGCAGGTGCTCGCCCTCGACATGGGGGCGCTGGTGGCCGGCGCCAAGTACCGGGGTGAATTCGAGGATCGTCTCAAGGCGGTGCTGAAGGAGGTCGAGAAGCGTCAGGGCGAGATCATCCTCTTCATCGACGAGATCCACACCCTGGTCGGTGCCGGCGCGGCAGAGGGGGCGATGGATGCCTCCAACATGCTGAAACCAGCCCTGGCCCGGGGGGAGTTGCACTGTGTCGGTGCCACCACCTTAAACGAGTACCGCCGCATCGAAAAGGATCCGGCCCTGGAGCGCCGCTTCCAGCAGGTGCTGGTCCAGGAACCGTCGGTGGAGGACGCCATCGCCATTCTGCGCGGCATCAAGGAGAAATACGAGGTGCATCACGGGGTGCGGATCAAGGATGCCGCCACCGTGGCGGCGGTGACCCTGTCCAAGCGTTATATCTCCGATCGTTTTCTGCCGGATAAGGCCATCGACCTGATCGACGAGGCAGCCTCGCGGCTGCGTATCGAGATCGACAGCATGCCCACCGAAATCGATGAGGTGGAGCGGCACCGCATCAAGCTGGAGATCGAGCGGGAGGCCCTGAAAAAGGAAAAGGATGCGGCCTCCCGTGAACTGCTTGAAAAGCTGGAGGCGAAGTTGGCCGATCTCAACGAAAAGCTGCGCAGCATGAAGAGCCACTGGACCCTGGAAAAGGAGATTATCCAGAAGATCCGCACGATCAAGGCGGAGATCGACGAGGCGCGGATGGAGGAGCAGAAGGCGGAACGGCAGGGGGATCTCAGTCGGGTGGCGGAGATCCGCTACGGCCGCATCCGCGAGCTCGAACGCCGGTTGGAGGAGGAGAACGGCCGGCTGGCCGAGATTCAGAAGGATCGCAAGATGCTCAAAGAGGAGGTCGCCGAGGAGGATATCGCCGCGGTGGTGGCCAAGTGGACCGGCATTCCGGTGGATAAGCTGCTGGAAGGCGAAAAGGCAAAACTGGTCCATGCCGATGAACAGCTGGCCAAACGGGTGGTGGGACAGAAGGAGGCCATTGCCGCCATTGCCAATGCCATCCGCCGCGCCCGCGCCGGTCTCCAGGATCCGAACCGGCCGCTGGGCTCCTTTATTTTTCTCGGTCCCACCGGGGTGGGCAAGACCGAACTGGCCCGATCGCTTGCGGAATTTCTTTTTGACAGCGAGCAGGCAATGATTCGCCTCGATATGTCAGAATTCATGGAAAAACATTCGGTGGCCCGCCTCATCGGCGCGCCGCCCGGCTATGTCGGCTACGAGGAGGGCGGTCATCT
>CAZUZJ010000343.1:0-2013 GCA_964624225.1 uncultured Desulfobulbia bacterium
AGGAGGCGACCCGCAAGATTCTTCGTTCCCTGCTGCGGGAGCTCAAATTCAGGGATATTCTTGAGGCCGTCGATGGCGAAGGAGCCCTGAAGATCATGGCTGTCCAGAAGATCGGCCTGGTTATCTCCGAATTTCAGCTGCCGCGGCTTGCCGGCCTGGATTTCTTTGATAAAGTACGAGAGATCCCGGCAATGCAGTCAACCCCCTTCATCTTTCTTCTCAACAGCAGCGCGCAGAAAAGCACCGCTGCCGCCATGGGCGAACGGTTCTGCCATTTTCTGGTCAAGCCCTATACCGCCAACATGCTCTATGAGTTAATTTCAACGATCCTCACCGACACGAGCCGGGTGCGCACCTCGTTCCCGTAACGGCCCACCGGGCAAAGAGGGGAATTTTTTTGCCGCAGACCGGCAAGCAGGAGAGGCCGGAAGCGATGCCATCAGCATTGTGTCTCCGCGCACCAGGACCGGGCGTTCTGAAAGAGGCGCAGCCACGGGGAGACCGCCAGACTTTTTTTCATCTCTGCCGGCAGCCAGTGGGCCTGCCAGGGGAGAAAGACCCGTTCCGGGTGGGGCATCATCGCCAGATGGCGGCCGTCCGGAGAGCAGAGGCCGGTGAGTCCGCCCGGTGAACCGTTGGGGTTGAATGGATATTTTTCGGTGGGCAGCCCGTCATCGTCAACATAGACGAGGGCGGCCAGTTCCTGGCTCCTGACCGCGTCGAGCAGGGTTGGATCCGGGAAGACGAGTTTGCCCTCGCCGTGATCAACATGGATGCCGAAGACGAGCTCCTCCATGCCCTGCAGCATGATGGCCCGGCTTTTCAGCACCTTGACCGTGGTCCAGCGCGACTCAAAACGGCCGGATGTGTTACGGACGAAGCGCGGCTGTCGTTCGGGTTCGATGCCCTGCCAGGGTACCCAGCCGAGCAGGCCGAAGAGCTGGCAACCGTTGCAGATGCCCAGGGAAAAGGTGTCGGGCCGTCGGTAAAAGCCGTCGAACATGCGGCGCAGCCGGTCGTTAAAGCGGATGGTGGCGGCCCAGCCCTTGGCGCTCTCCGGCACGTCGGCGTAAGAGAAGCCGCCCACTGCGGCCAGGCCGCGGAATTGGTCCAGGCTGATGTGGCCGCTCAGCAGGTCGGTCATGCTGACATCCCAGGGCTCGAAACCGGCGGCATAAAAGGCGGAAGTCATTTCCCGGTCGGAATTGCTGCCCTCGTCGCGGAGAATGGCCACTTTCGGCTTGTCCGGGGCGGCGACAATGGCTGCCGACGTCGGTTCCGGGGGGAAACTCAGATGATAGCGCGGCCCGGGCCGGTCAAAGATGTTCGCCTTTTCCTCCCTGGCGCAGTCCGGGTTGACCTGCAGGAGTTCGAGCTGGTGGCTGGTCTCCTCCCAGAGCTGGCGCAGCTCGCGCATGTCCTCATCGAGCACTGCGGCGCCATTGCAGCGGATGGTGATCCGCTTGTCCGCCACGGTCTTGCCCAGGACAAGGCAGGGAACCCCATGCCGGTCGAGCAGCTCGCGCACGGGCGCCAGCTCCGCGCTCCGGCACTCGAAGACCAGCCCCAGTTCCTCGGCGAACAGGGCGGCCAGCGGTTCGACCGCAGCTTCAAGGTCGATCGCCAGGCCGCAGTTGCCGGCAAAGGCCATCTCCAACAGGGTGGTGATCAGGCCGCCGTCGCTGCGGTCGTGGCCGGCCAGGATCAGCTCCCGCGCGATGAGTTCCTGCACTGCGGCAAAGGCCTTTTTCAGCATCAGCGGATCATCCATGTCCGGGCAGTCGGCGCCGAGCTGGCCCAGGACCTGGGCCAGGGCCGAACCGCCGAGTCGGTTGCTGCCGCTGCCGAAGTCGATGAGGCAGAGGACGCTTTTTCCGGGCGCCTTGAGGTCCGGGGTCGCCACCCGACTGATATCGGCCATGGTGGCGTAGGCGGAGATCACCAGCTCCCGCGGCGACTTGACCGTTTCCGTTCCCACCCTGGTCGCCATCGACAGGCTGTCCTTGCCGCCAT
>CAZUZJ010000344.1:0-2001 GCA_964624225.1 uncultured Desulfobulbia bacterium
CGGTCGGTGATGATCAGTCTCTGCGCCCTGTTCTTCGGTTTCCGGGCCGGCGCACTGGCGGCCGCCATGGCGATTGTCTGCCGCATTGCCCTGGGCGGCGGCGGGATGCTCACCGGCGTGCTCGTCATTCTCTCCTCTGTCCTCATCGGTCTGCTGGCCCATCGCAGATTGAAACCCGATATCTCCTTGCCATCCACTGCCCATCTCTATCTCTTCGGCATCGCCGTCCATCTTGCCATGCTCGCCCTGCTGTTCACCCTGCCCGGCGGCGCGGGCTTGACGGTGGTCAAGAAAATCGGCCCGGCCATCATGCTCCTTTATCCCCTGGCCACGATTCTTTCCGGTACCATTCTTGCCGATCAGCTTTCCTCCTTCCGCGTCCTGGCGGAGCTGCGGGCCAGCGAGACCCTGTTTCGCACTCTCTTTGAAGGACACATGGCGGTCAAACTGATTATCGATCCCGGGACCGGTGCCATTGTTGATGCCAACAAGGCGGCGGAGGACTACTACGGATGGACGAAGGCCGAGTTGAAGTCCATGCGCATCCAGGATATCAATACCCTCTCGCCGGAGGAGCTCGCGCGGGAGATGAAAAATGTCCGCAACCGGAAACGGGTCCATTTCGAATTCCGCCACCGCCAGGCGGACGGCTCGGTGCGCGACGTGGCCGTTTTCAGCAGCAAGATCGTTGTCAAGGGCCGGGAACTGCTTCATTCCATCATTCACGACGTCACCGAACAGAAAGAGACGCAGCGCCTGTTGCAGGAAAAGGAGGTCAAGTACCGCGAGCTGTTCGACAACGCGCCCGTCGGTATCTTTTCCACCACCTCCGGCGGGCGGCCATTGACCCTCAACGCCGCCATGGCGGCCCTGCTCGGCTGCGCCTCTCCCCGGGAGGCGATGGAACGATTTTCTGATTTGTTGACGCAACTTTTTGTCAGCCCGCAGAGCCATGATCGGTTTCTGGGGCTGCTCCGGGAAAAGGGGCGGGTGGAAAATTTCGAATGCCGGGCGCAGACCGGCGACGGCCGCGAGATCTGGCTCAGGATCCATGCCCGCATTGCCCGGCAGGCCGAGGATGATTTTGTCATCGAAGGCTTTACCACCGATATCACCGCCCAGCGCAAACTTGAGGAACAGTTCCGCCAGGCCCAGAAGATGGAGTCAGTCGGGAGACTGGCCGGCGGGGTGGCGCATGATTACAACAACATGCTGAGCGTCATTCTCGGCTATACCGAACTGGCGCTCGATCGAGTTTCTCCTGCCGATCCTCTCCATGCCGACCTGCAGGAGGTTTATAAGGCCGCCACCCGTTCCACCGAGGTGACCAGACAATTGCTCGCCTTTGCGCGCAAACAGGCGATTGCCCCCAAGATACTCGATCTCAATGAAACGGTCGCCGGCATGCTCAAGATGCTGCGGCGGCTCATCGGCGAGGATATCGATCTTGCCTGGCGGCCCGGCGAGGGATTGTGCCCGGTCCGGATGGATCCGTCGCAGATCGATCAGATTCTGGTTAATCTCTGTGTCAACGCCCGGGACGCCATTGCCGGGGTCGGCCGGATCACCATCGAAACCGGCAGGACGGCAATCGACCAGGCATACTGTGACGATCATGAGGGCTTTACTCCCGGTGATTTTGTCGTGCTGGCGGTCAGTGACGACGGCTGCGGCATGAGCCGGGAGGCCCGCGAGCGGCTGTTTGAGCCCTTTTTCACCACCAAGGAGATGGGCAAGGGCACCGGCCTCGGCCTGGCGACGGTCTATGGCATCGTCAAGCAGAACAGGGGTTGCATCAATGTCTACAGCGAACCGGGCAAGGGCACCATATTCAGGATTTATCTGCCCTGCCACGGCGAGACGGCTGCCGTTTCCGACCAGTTGAGCCCCGCGCCTCTCTCGGGGGGCCAGGGAGAGACCATCCTGGTGGTGGAGGATGAGACAGCCATCCTCACCATGAGCACCACCATGCTCCAGCGGCTCGGCTATGCCGTGCTGCCG
>CAZUZJ010000345.1:0-1967 GCA_964624225.1 uncultured Desulfobulbia bacterium
CCCCGCCACCCCGTCGAGCACGGCAGGCAGGGCGGTGCGGCTGCGACCGTGATGAATCTCGTAGCCGTGGACGGCAAGGCCCGACTCCCCATGCACCGCACTGCGCCGGGTCAGGGTCTTGTCCGCCTCCAGTGTGGTGGTGAGATTCAGGAGTCCCAGACCGGCAATCGCTTTACTCTCCGATTCAAGGCCATGCGGATCGTCGATATGGCTGCCCAGCATCTGAAAACCGCCGCAGATACCGACGATCTCCATCCGGCCTGCCGCGGCCAGGCGGCGGATCAGGTCGGCCAGACCGCTCTGGACCAGATGATCGAGATCGGTCATGACGTTTTTGCTGCCCGGCAACAGCAGGACCGCCAGCCGATTCGCCACCCGTTCCAGATCGGCCAGACTGCGGACCACATGAAGATGAACATCAGGCTCCAGGAGAAAGGGCTCGACATCGGTAAAGTTCGAGATATGGGGCAGATCGATCAGGGCCATCTCCACCTGATCGTCAGAGGCCGCCCCCTTTTTCTCATAGAGGCCGGCCTTGAAGCTGACCGAATCCTCCTCCGGCAGGCCGAGTTTGGGCAGGAACGGCACCACGCCCAGGACCGGCCTGCCCGTATGGGCGAGGGTATAGGCAAAGGCATCCTCCAGCAGCGATTCGGTGCCGCGAAAGCGGTTGACGACAAAACCGGCCACCAGGTCCCGCTCCCATTCGGCCAGCACCTCCATGATGCCGACAAAGGAGGCGAAGACCCCGCCCCGGTCGATATCGCCGACCAAGAGCACCGGCGAGCGGGCATAAGCGGCCATCCGCATGTTGACGATGTCGTGGTGCTTGAGGTTGACCTCGCCCGGACTGCCCGCCCCTTCGAGGATCATGACGTCGTATTCATGGGCCAGCCCGTCATAAGCGGCGCACGCGGCCTGCCAGGCCTGCGGCTTGTAAGCAACGTACTGGCCGATGGTCATGTTGGCCACCGGTTTGCCGTTGACAATGACCTGACTGCCGACATCGCTCGATGGTTTCAGCAGCACCGGATTCATCCGCACGTCCGGATCAAGCCGGGCGGCCTGGGCCTGCACCACCTGGGCCCGCCCCATCTCCAGACCGTCGCGGGTGACATGGGAGTTGAGCGACATGTTCTGCGCCTTGAAGGGGGCCACCCGCAGCCCGTCCTGCAGGAGAATGCGGCAGAGCGCCGCGGTCAGCACCGATTTGCCGGCGTTGGAGGCGGTGCCCTGCAACATCAGCGCCGGGGTGCGACGCGGCGGGTTTTTGCGAGGACTGGCAAGCACCGTGGCCAGGGCCGCGACCAGCCTTTCGTTGTCCGCCTCGCCGCCCACGGCAAGGCGGAAGAAAGCGCGGCCGTTGTCGGGCAGACCGGTGAAATCGACGCCGCTGCCGCTGATGGCAATGCCTGCGCCCCGCAGCCTTTCGGCCAGCTGGTCGACACTCAATTTTTTCTGATCAAGGCGAACCAGCAGGAAATTGGCCTCGCCCGGGTAAACGGTCAGCCCGGCCAGCCGGCCAAGCTCGGCGGCGAGGTCGTCACGCAGGCGGGACACCGCCTTCCGGCTCTTCCCGGGGTACCCATGATCGCCAAGAAAGGCGGTGACCGCCGCAACGGCCAGCGGACTTACCGCGCCGGACAGGAGGAGGTCGCCCAGCCGGGCGATGATCTCCGGCGCCGCGGAGCAGCAGCCGAGAGGCAGGCCGGGGATGGCGTAAAAATGGGAAAGCGCCCGGACAATGAGGAGATTTGCCGCCGCCCGGCCGGCCAGCGACTGATAATCCTCAACCAAATCGGCCCAGGTCTCGTCAATGACAAAAAGGGTGGCAGGGCAATCGCTCACCAGCCCCAGCAGCTCCCCGCGAGGCATGGTGCGGCCGATGGGGTCATTGGGTTGACCGAGAATAACGATCTCATCGCCGCGCAGCGCCCCGCCAAGACGGGCGAGATCGGGCCGCAAAT
>CAZUZJ010000346.1:0-1959 GCA_964624225.1 uncultured Desulfobulbia bacterium
ACAATCGAACCGGGGCCAAGGACTACTATCTCAAAGCCTCCTCATCCGGCTCCGAGGCCGGCAAGGAGGCGGCCGTCTCCTTTCTTCGCCTCGATCTGCCGGAAAATCCGGGCAAACATCTGCAGGTGCGATTCGAGGAGGCCAGGGACGGCTCCATCCAACTGCGCCTGACCAACCCGACGCCGGTGGCGGTCGAACAGATCCAGCTGGCGGCCCGCTACCGTGATGCCGCGGGTGGCGCCCGCGATATCAGCCGCACCCATCAGGGGGTGTTGCAGCCAGGCGGCAGTGTTGCCATCCCGCTTGGTGACAGCATTCCCGGCAAACAGCGTCACACCCTCCAGGCCCACATCATCGGGGCGCGCCTTGCCCGCTGATCATTTTCAGGCAAGCGCCCCTTTGTCATTGCCGTATCGGTCATTTCCCCCAGCTCCGCCGGTTACCTGCGCCGGAAACGGGTAACGTAGGCCGGCGTTGCCAGCAGCAAAAGTCCAGCAATTTCAAAATTTAAACAAAAAAAACACAAATCTCAAAAAGATACGGAACTTTTCTTGCAATTCGGCCGTGTAAAACAGAAACAGGGACACACAGAATCATCTTTTTGCGCGGACGGACAATGGATCAGAGACACTGCTTTAAAACATGCACATGTTGCGGCAAAAGCTGGGACCGGCACATCGACTTTTTTGCCGATCCGGCCGTGACCTTTGTCGGCTATCAGCACTTTTACAGCGCCGACAGCAGGGGATTGCTGCTGTTCAATCACAGCTGTGGCACAACGTTCTCCATTGATGCCGCCGAACTGCCCCGCTGGCACGACAGGATTGCCCCACCCGGACCACTCCGGGACAATGCGAGCAGCCAGACATGCCTCAGCCTCTCCCCAGCCTGACAAAAGCTCAGGCAACAGCAATAAACCGCCTCGCCTTTCGACGAACCGATGCAAAAAAAGAGAATTTTTCGTCGGGCCGGATCAGGAAATGTCGAGCTTGATTTCCTGGGCAGGAACAAATTTTTCGATGGTGGACAGATACCAGCCGATGATTTTCTGCGTCATCTCCGGGGTATTCTCATGGAACTGCATACCGACATTGATCTCATAGCGGCTGTTACGCAGATTTTTCACCACCCCGACGATTTCAAGCGGCGTCTTGACGCCGGGAAACTTGCAGGTGATGGTGACCTTGTCGTCGATCCTGAAGGGAATGAGTCTCTTATTGTTTTTCGCCCGGATCAGACAGTGGCAGCCTGACTTGGCGATATCCACGATGGTGCCGTTGTTTTCTCTCTCGCCCACGACAATGAGAGCCGGCAGATAACAGCAGGAGCGTTTCTCACTGCGCAGTTCACTCTTCTGGATGAGCTTGGGGTAATAAATAAAAAGGAGCTTGACCGGCTTGTCGGTCTGGGCAAAGATCTTTGTCTGAAAGGCATAGATGGTGCCCTGATAAAAATAGCGGACAACGATCTCCGCCCCGTCATACAGTTTATGCTGAACCAGATGATAGGGTGAGGGCGGGGTGATAATGATGTAATTCTCGACAAAGCCGCAAAATGAACTCTCCAAGGGGATATCCACCCCGTCAATTTCGATTTTGACGCGCAGGCCCAGCTCCAGCGTCAGCCTCACCCCCTGATCAAAGAGTTTCGCTTCCATCGCCCAGTTTCCGTTTTTTTTATCAGCCGCCGCTCTCGGCAGCGATTATCCGGAGTCGCAAGAGGTCAGCCACCACCTCGGCCACCGGCAGGCCAATGACATTGGTACAGGAACCATCGATCTTCTCAACGAGAAAACCACCCCGCCCCTGCACCCCATAACTCCCGGCCTTGTCAAGCGGCTCACCGGTCAACACATAGGCCCGACAGAGCTGGCGGTCCAGGGGCCGGAACAGCACTTTCGTCGTTACCGCCCGACGTACGAACAGCCCGTCCACCAATCGGCAGAGGCAATAGGCGGTC
>CAZUZJ010000347.1:0-1945 GCA_964624225.1 uncultured Desulfobulbia bacterium
CGGTGACACCGCCGCGCTGCCCCGCATCAGCCTGGGTTGTCGCTGGTTTGCCGTGAGCACCGGGCTTAATTTCGGCATCGGCTTCTGGTTTCTCGGCACTCTGCCGCCAGCGGCGCACGATACCTCGACCCCGGCCGGCATTCTCTTTAGCATTTCCCTCTATGGCTCGGTGGCCACCGGTGCACTCGCCATCATCAGGGCCATGACCGGCCGGGTGCGCTCTGCCGCCCTCTGGACCCTGATCACTGTTTTTTTTATGGTGGTGGCCCGGGACATGGTGCGGATCGCCTCACTTTCTCCCTTTCTTTCCCTCTCAGAGCTGCCGGTTGTTCCGCAGTACTCGCCCTTTCTTCTTTTCTGTCTGCTGTGCATTGCCGTCGGCCTGCTCGTCCGCTGGATGGTGCGATTGGTCTGGCGGATTGAGGAGGTGCGTTCATGAACTATCCGATCTGGCAGCTCGATTTCGCCGGCGGCGGCCTGCCCATTGCCCTTATTGCCATCATTCATGTCTATATCGCCCATTTTGCCGTGGGCGGCGGCCTCTTTCTGGTGTTGACTGAACATCTGGGGCTGCGAAACAACGATCGGGAAATCATCGACTACGTCAAGCGGCATACGAAGTTTTTTCTGTTGCTGACCATGGTGCTCGGCAGTCTCACCGGGGTGGGCATCTGGTTTACCATCTCGGTACTCAATCCGGCCGCGACCTCGGTGCTCATTCACACCTTTGTCTTTGCCTGGGGTATTGAGTGGCTCTTTTTCGCCACCGAGATCGTTTCCCTCTTTTTCTATTACGCCACCTTCGACCGGCTTGACCGCCGCAGCCACCTGATCCTCGGCTGGATATACTTCGGCGCAGCGTGGATGTCGCTCTTTGTCATCAACGGCATCATCGATTTCATGCTGACCCCGGGGCGCTGGCTGGAGAACGGCGATTTCTGGAGCGCCTTTTTCAATCCCACCTTCTGGCCGGCCCTCTTTTTCCGCACCTTTCTCGCCACCATGATCGCCGGACTCTTCGGCCTGGTCACCGCCTCGACCCTGAAAAAAGCGAAGACGCGGCACAGCATGCTTCGTTTCAGTGCCCTGTGGCTGCTCGCGCCCTTTGTCCTTTTGGTCGTCTCCGCCTGGTGGTACCGAGCCGCCCTGCCCGCCGAGGTGGCGGAGCTGATTTTCCAGCGGATGCCGGCCCTGCAACCGTTTCTGTCCGCCTTTGCCGTGGTCTCCATTCTGCTCATTCTCGGCGGTCTGCTCATGGCGATCAGGATGCCGGCACGGTTGAGCCGGCTGCTGGCCGGGGCCATGCTGGTGGCCGGTCTCCTCTATATCGGCGCCTTTGAGTTCATCCGCGAAGGAGGTCGGCGACCCTATGTCATTCATGGCTATATGTATTCGACCGCCATGCGGGCGGCGGATCTTGCAGAGGCGCGGGAGAAGGGGGTGTTGCAGGCGGCACGCTGGGTGGATCGGCAACGGATCGCTGGCGCGGATCCTGTTGAAGAGGGAGAGGAGGTCTTTCGCCTGCTCTGTATTTCCTGCCACTCCATCGGTGGGCCGTTGAATGATATCAGAAAGATGGCCGCGCCCCTGACCCTTGCCGATTTTCGGGCGACATTTCCGGCCATGGGCAGGGAGCTTGCCTTCATGCCGCCGTTTGCCGGCAATGAGCAGGAGCAGGAGGCGGTTATCGCCTATGTCTACCGGCGTCTGCTCAACCGGGCGCAGTAGGTGGGATTGGTTAGCGAGTGGCCCGCAGCAGGGCCTTTTCCAGGGCCGCGGCATGAACCTTGCCGGCAATGTGGAGGGCGCTTTTGCCGGAGATCGGGTCAAAGGCGCTCGGGTCGGCGCAGCAGAGATACTGGACCTCGCGAGCAATAGAGGACAGAGCCGCCTCTGCCGGCAAACCGAGTAGTCTGTCCCGCACCCGCCAGCTCGCCCCGCAGGA
>CAZUZJ010000348.1:0-1919 GCA_964624225.1 uncultured Desulfobulbia bacterium
GCTGACCAGCGGCAGCGGCACGCCCACCACCGGGAGGATGCCGGAGACCATGCCGAGGATGAGCACCAGACCGCCCCACCAGGCCGGGATGTCGGTAAAGAAGCTGGTCGTGCGGACCAGCCCGTAGATGCCGGTCTTGATCATCACGCCGCTCATCAGGGCGGAAACATGGCTCGGCGCCGCGGCATGGGCCCGGGGCAGCCAGATGTGGAGCGGGACGATGCCGGCCTTGAGGGCGAAACCGAAGAGGGCGAGCAGAAAGATCGTGCAGGCGAGCGGGGTGTTGCCCGCCATGCTGGCCGGCGGCGGAAAGGCGGAGATACAGGCAGACTCGCCGAGCAGGGCGAACATGCCGAACAGGGCAAGGGTGCCGGTGTGGGTGGCAGCGAGATAGATGAATCCTGCCCGGTGCGTCTCGTTGTCGAGTCGGTCGGTCATCACCAGAAAGTAACCGCCCAGGGCCATGATCTCCCAGCCGACAAGAAAGACGGCGCCGTTGTCGGCAATGACGAGCAGGGTGATGCCGACGGTGAGGAGGGGGTAGAAAAAACGCACCCAGGAGGATTGGCCGGGATGTTGTCCGGTCGGCAGGTAGCCGGTGCCGTAAAGGAGGCCGGCGCCGGTGAGAAAAAAGGCGGGGAGGAGAAAGAGCCCGGCGAGCGGATCGAGGCGCAGGCTGATGTGCCCGCCGAGGGCGGTCCACGGCAGCCGTGTTGTCGTTGCCGCCGCTGCCAGGAGGCCGGCTCCGGCTCCGGCCAGGCCGCAGAGGCAGCCGGTCAGCGCGAGGACAAGGGAAATCCGGTCGGCCAGCGGCGAGTGGAGGCGGATAAAGGGGGCAAGGGTGCTTGCGGCAAGCAGAAGGGCAAGGGCGATGAAGAGCAGGGTCATCGGTCGCCTCCTCTGTCAGCGCTGGTCGAGCAGGCGCAGCAGCCCGTCGAGAATGGTGTAGGGATGGGGGGGGCAGCCCGGTATGTAGAGATCGACGGGCAGCAGATCGCCGATGCCGTCATGCACCTCCGGGCCGCCGGCAAAGGGACCGCCGTTGATGGCGCAGGCCCCGGTGGCGATGACGATTTTCGGGGCCGGTATCGCCTCGTAGGTGGCGAGCAGGGCAAGTCGCATGTTTTCCGGTACCGGCCCGGTGACGAGAATGCCGTCGGCGTGGCGGGGAGAGGCGACGAACTGGATGCCGAAACGACCGAGGTCAAAGACCAGGGTGCCGAGCACGTTGGTGTCCGCCTCGCAGGCGTTGCAGCCGCCGGCCGAAACCTGGCGCAGTTTGAGGGAGCGGCTGAAAAGAGAGAGCAGCCGGTTCTCCAGCCGCTCGGCCAGGGCAAGGGTTTGGCCGGAAAAGACCAGATCCTCCCGGCGCCGTACCGCCAATCGGTAGTCGCGGCCGAAGGAGAGAGAGTTCCGGGAGCAGACCGGACAGTCGGCGCAGAAGAGGCAGCGACCGAGGTCGATGCTGACCTGGCCCTCTCGCCGCTGCACCGCACCAAAAGGGCAGCGCTCTCCACACTCCTCGGGGCAGGAGGAGCAGATGTCGGGGCGCAGCACCGGCAGGCCACGGAAGCGTTCCGGCAGCTGCGGCTCGACCTTTGGGAAGGCGGTGGTCCGGTGGCCCTGGCGCAGTCGTTCGCGCAAAATCTGCAGCATGGTGTTACCTCCTTTGCGGTTTACAGGTCAAAGCCGCAGTAGGACAGATTGAAGCTCTTGTTGCACAGGGGAAAGTCGGAGATCTGACCGTCCCTGAGTGCCATGGTCAGGCCGCTCCAGTTAAAGAAGGAGGGGTCCACCACCTTGTAACGCCGCAGGCGGCCGGCGGAGTCGGTTATAGCCGCGTGGGTCACGGTGCCGCGCCAGCCTTCCACCCTGCTGAGCGCCAGGGTGTCCGGTGCGGGATGGCCGACCTCTTGCCG
>CAZUZJ010000349.1:0-1896 GCA_964624225.1 uncultured Desulfobulbia bacterium
GCCACAGTGGAACTGACCCCGGCCGGCATCACCATCGACGCCGGCGCCGGCATGGTACAGGTCAAGGGCAGCGCGGTATTGCTCGGGCCGGGGGCGCTGCCGGTCATCCGGGTCGGCGACATGGGAGTCGGCAACCTCGGGGCGCCGGTGCCCATCACCGTCACCACCAACACCCAGGTACTGGCGTGATATGGGATTAGGACCGAACAAGGAAAAGGCCAAAACGGAATTTGTCGAGGCGATGCGCGTCCGGCTGGAGGCGCAGGAGGCGGGGCTTGGCGCCAATGTTGACGAGCCCTCAGTCAATGCCAATCTCGGCGCCCTGGGCGAGGCGGTCTACCGGACCCTCACCGTCCATGCCGAGACGCTCGCCGACAACACCACGGACCACGCCTTCTGGCAGTGGGTGGCGGACGTTGACCGCTGGCTGCGCGATCTCGCCCTCTGGCAGCAGGGGGTTGACCAGGCCTTCACCAACTGGGCGGCAGGCGGGGCGGCCGATCTGCAACTGAAAAACGATATCAGCGCGCTGCCGGGGCCGGGAACACCGCCTGCTCCACCGGTGCGACTCAAAGGGAAGATCACATGAACGGCATATCAGGTTCTTTTCCCCTCACGGTGGGCCGGGAAGGGACGATCAGGGCGAGCGGCGGCGACGAGGCGCTGCGCGGCAAGATCATCCAGGTGCTGTTCACCGCCCCGGGCGAGCGGGTCAACCTGCCGGAATTCGGCTGCGGGCTGTTCAACCTGGTGTTCGAGGCCAACAACGACATCCTGGCCGCGGCCATGGAATTCACCATCGGCCAGGCCCTGGCCCGCTGGCTGGGGAACGAGATCCTGGTGGAGGGGGTGGATGTCAGCGCCCGGGAGGAAACGGTGACGGTGGAGATCGCCTATACGAGAAAACGGGATCGCACCCGCGAGGCGGTGCGGGTCCATTTCAGGTAAGCACGGAGATTGGCGATGGACTGGTTGACGTTCGTGTCAGAAATCGTGAAGACCACCACCTGGCCCTTTGCCTTTCTGGTCGCCATCATTGTCTTCAAAGACGAAATCTCCGAATTACTGATGTCTTTGGGCAGGCGGTCAATGCGCGCCAAGTGGGGAGACAAGCAGCTTGACATTGACGCCCTTGACATCAGGGAAAAAACCCTTGACGTCAGGAAAAAGGCCCAGGGGTTACCGGTGCCGGATACCGACGAGGTCGTGAACAGATACTACCGACAGGCCCGGACAAAACCCAGAACCGCCCTGCTCGATTCCTGGAAAGATCTGATAACATCGGCAAGCCAGGCGATCGGCAGCAAGGGGGCCGACCAGGATATCGGCATCACCCTCAAAGAGGCCGGCATCATTAACGATGAGCAATTTCGCCTCTTTACCGGTCTCAAGGAGGTACGGGACAAGGCGCGATTCATTCCCGAATACGCCGTCGATCCCGAGACCGCGACGAATTATGCCGAGGCGTCGAACAAACTTGAAAAATACATAAAACAACGAATGTCAACACCTGCCAAATAATCAGATGGTATCATCTCTTCAAAATTAAAGGCGGAAAGGCAAACCCATGGCAGAGATAAAACAGATCGGCGAGCATACCGTTGTCGATTACATGGCCCGGGACTACGACAGTCTGCTGGCCGCCATGCGCGAACTCATCCCCTCCCGGCTGCCGGAATGGCAAAACCATACGTCGGAGGCCGACTTCGGCAATGTGCTGCTTGAACTCTTCGCCCACATGGGCGACATCCTCAGCTACTACCAGGACCGGGTCGCCAACGAGAGCTTTCTCGGCACCGCCCGGAGCCGACGCAGCGTCATCGACCATCTGCGCCTCATCGGCTACCGACTCGCCACGGCGGCCCCGGCGGCCGCCAGCCTGGAACTGATCATCCC
>CAZUZJ010000350.1:0-1882 GCA_964624225.1 uncultured Desulfobulbia bacterium
AATAGACCGGCCGAATAAAAAATTAACGCTGGATTTGGTGAAATACGAAAATAAATCGATGATCTGGAAAAAAAGGCGCGCACCGCCCTGGCCGGTCTCGAACATGCGATGCTGCGCCGCTTTGCCGAATTGAAAAAAACCTGACGAATACATACTCACTCCATTTGGAGACTGTTGTGCGGAAAAAACCTTATAAAGAGCATCTACCGGACGTTGTTGACAGGAAATATCGAAAAAGACAGCAGGCGCAGCAAGACAAACAGCGCCCCATCTTTTTCGGCCTCGGCCTGTTCGGCGTCATCGGCTGGACAGTTGCCGTGCCGGCGGTGCTCGGCGTTTTCATCGGCCGCTGGCTTGACAGCAAGCAGTTCGGCAGGGAAAGCGTTTCCTGGACCGTCACCTGTTTCCTGATCGGCCTTTGCCTCGGCATCGTCACGGCCTGGCGCTGGATGAAGAAAGAGGGAGAAAAAAGGGAGAACCATGCAGAACGCTGATCTGCTTTTGCTGGCAGCCATGCCCTTTCTCGGATTTTTCCTCGGGATCTGCTACTTCCGGGGACTCTGGTCCACGGTGTGCACCCTGGCCAGGGAAAAAGGTTCCGCCGGCAGGATGGCGGCAAGTTTCCTGATCCGGATTTCCCTGCTCATGATTGCTTTTTATCTGCTGATGGCGCACGACTGGCAACGACTCATCGCCCTCACCATCGGTTTCTGGCTGGCCCGCCTGCTGATGATCCGCCGATACGGACAGACTGGAACCCAAAAAATTCGCGGACCGGCGGCATGAAATTCTCTCCTGATCACCTCATTATCATCGACTGGGGCTGGGGCCGGCTCAATGCCACCATTCTCTGCACCTGGCTGGAAATGATACTGCTTGCCGGCGGCGCCTGGTGTGTCACCCGCAAACTTGACTGGAACATCCCGACCAGCCGCCGGCAGGCGCTGCTTGAAATGGTGGTGGGTGCCATTGCCGCCCACATCGAGGAAATAACCCGCAAACAGGCGGCCCCCTTTCTGCCCTTTGTCGGCACCCTTTTTCTCTTTATCCTCCTGTCAAATATTCTCTCAGTCGTCCCCTTCTATCCGGCGCCCACTGCCTCGCTCTCCACCACCAGCGCCCTGGCCTTTCTCGTCTTTGTCGCCGTGCCGGTATTCGGGCTGGCCACCAGAAGTGCGGCAAGTTATCTGGGAGAATATCTCAAACCCTCTCCGTTCATGCTGCCCTTCAATCTCCTCGGTGACATTTCCCGGACCGTCGCCCTTGCCGTCCGCCTTTACGGCAATCTGTTGAGCAGCACGGTCATCGCCTTTGTCCTTTTGCTCATCACCCCCTTTCTCGTGCCGGTCCCGATGAGCGCCCTGGGGCTTCTCACCGGCACCATTCAAGCGTATATTTTCGCCCTGCTGGCCATGGTATACATCGCCTCGATGCTGAAAAACGATGCGCTGCCGGAACAGAACCGTCCCGAAAAATCACCGGCGCCACCTGACTGATCACCATGACCGCAACCAGACACGAACACCGGAGATCCGGACTTCCACATGGCTGTTCTTCTCCGGAAGATCCGCCTTTCCACTGAAAAAGGAGAAAAGACCATGGATGCACTTTCCCTGATCGGCATGATGTCGGTGCTCGGCGCCGGGCTCTGTATGGGGCTCGGCGCCATTGGCCCGGCCATCGGCGAGGGCCTGGCCGCCGCCGCCGCCTTGCGTTCGCTTGCCCAACAACCTGACGAATCCGGCGCCATCACCCGTACCCTGTTCGTCTCCATGGCCATGATCGAATCAACCGGCATCTACTCCTTTGTCGTCGCCATGCTGCTGCTCTTTGCCAACCCCTTCTGGGACTATGCCGTCAAACAGGCCGGCGGGTAAACGAT
>CAZUZJ010000351.1:0-1868 GCA_964624225.1 uncultured Desulfobulbia bacterium
GATCTGAAGGCTGTCTTTGAGGATCATGCCGTGTTCTTCGGCCATTTTCTGAACGTTTTCCTTTTTGCCGAACACCGCCAGATGACCGTCGGCGCGGATTTCAAAATCCGGAGGCAGGGTCATCATTTTCAGCCGGTCCCTGCCGGAAAACGCCACGGCATTAATCTGATGGGTGTCCCGCAAATGCTTGACCGTGAGGGGATCACGAAAGGCATTGAAGTTGGACGGCGTCTGAAGTTCGAAAATTTCACCAAGGTCCTCATAGGCCGGCCCATGGCCGGCTTCGGTTACGCCGTCTTCGGCCGGGTGATCGAGGGCATGGACATAGTCGATAAGATCGTTGCCGTGCCCACCACCACGGTCGGCATGTACCAGGACGTGCCAAAGGACGACGTGGTGATGACCAGGGTATCCGAGGCAGGGTTGCCTGCCCCGAAGATCGAGGGAATGAAAATACAGTAGCGCCAGGCCCTGTTATTTCTTGTCTTCCCCGAACAGGGTGGGGAGTTTGGGTTCCTCACCCTCCGCCGCGTCCGTCTTCTCCGCCAGCTCGACGATTTTGCGGACCGGCCGGGTCGAGACCCGCTTGCCCTTGGCGGCGGCGTTCTTGATCAGGATCCCGTCAAAGGAGACATCCTCGAAGTTCTTTTTCGCCCGGCGCGACGGCCTGTAGTGAATCCGCAAGCGACCGCCCTCGCCCAGCGAGAGAAACTGGACCACCGATTTTTTGTTGCCGCCGAACAGGTGATACTCCTTCTCCAGGATGAACTTGGGACAGCGGAAGCGTTTGATGTAGCTCAGGCCCTCGTCGGCGTCGCGATAGACGACGTTGAAGACGAGCTTCTCATCCACCGGCCCGCACCAGGCGATGCCGGAGCCGACAAACACCTTGTCCGCCACGTTGATGACCTTGTAGGTGCCGTCGGTGAAGATGAGCAGGATCTTGTCGTATTCCGAACAGGCAAAGGCGCGGTCGCAGTCGGTTTTGATCTGATGGCCGAGAAAACCGCTCTCCCGATGGTAGCCGACCGTGAGGTTGCAGAGGGCGACCTTGCGCGCCTCCACCTCGCTGAAGGTGGCGATCTCGGTGCGGCGGGGGTAAAGGGGACCGTAGGTGGCGAGCAGTTTGTCGAGATAGCGGAGGCTGTAGGCCACCATGTCCTTCAGATCCTTTTCCACCTGGCGGATGGCGCTCTCCGTTTCCTTGATGTCGCGCCGTTTCTTGTCGATGTCGTAGCGGGAGATGCGGCGGATGCGGATCTCGAGCAGCCGCTCGATGTCCTCCCGGCTGACGTCGCGCACCAGGCGGTCCCGGAACGGGAGAAGCGAGTGCTCCACCGCCTCCACCACCAGCGGGTAGCTCTCGCACTCCTCGATCTCTTTGTAGAGCCGCTCCTCGATGAAGATCTGCTCCAGCAGATGGGCATGCAGCTTCTCCCGCAGCCGGTCGAGATCAATGACGAGCTGGCGTTCCAGGTCGTTTTTCAGCTTTGCCGTGTTAAAGCGCAACAGCTCGGAGACCGACAGGGTGACCGGCCGGTTGGCGCGGATGGCGGTGAGGTTGGGGCTGATCGACACCTCGCAGTCGGTGAAGGCGTAGAGGGCCCGGATGGTATCCTGGGCGTAGAGACCGCGGGCCAGCTTGATCTCCACCTCCACCTCCTCGGCCGTGTAGTCGTTGATGGAGATGATCCTGATCTTGCCCGACTTGGCCGCCTTCTCGATGCTGTCCATCAGCGAACCGGTGGTGGTGCCGTAGGGAATCTCCTTGATGACAATGGTCTTGTCGTTCTTTTCAACGATTTTCGCCCGGCAGCGGATGCGGCCGTTGCCGTCCTCGTAACCGCTGACATCCATCTGGCCGCCCT
>CAZUZJ010000352.1:0-1862 GCA_964624225.1 uncultured Desulfobulbia bacterium
ATCCGCCAGCGCGACATCAAGCGGATGCTCGCCTATTCCAGCGTCGAGCACATGGGCATCCTGGCCATCGGCGTCGCGGTGGGCGGCATCGCCACTTACGGCGCCATGCTTCATGTGGTCAACAATGCCCTGACCAAGGGCGCCCTGTTCATGAGCGCCGGCAACATCCACCGCTACTTCGGTTCCAAACGGATGTGCGATACGCAAGGGGCGATCAGTGTCCTGCCCTGGTCGGCCGGCCTTTTTCTCACCGGCTTTCTCGCCATTGCCGGCTCACCGCCCTTCGGGCCTTTCATCAGTGAATTCACCATTCTCCGCGGCATCTTCGGCAGCGGCCACGGCTGGCTCGGGCTCGCCAGCATCCTGCTGCTCGCCGTCATCTTCATCGGCATGAGCGCCACGGTGATGACCGTTGCCCTGGGACCGCCGATGGAGGGCGAAAAGGCGGAAGACGCGATCAACGAGAATGCCATGACCGTGGCCAGCCCCCTTGCCCTGATGCTGCTGGTGCTGCTGCTCGGCATCTATCTGCCGGATCCCCTGCACGCCCTGCTGCAGGACGCGGCCGGCCTGCTGGAGGTGTCACGATGACTGCTCTGCCCTGCCTGCCGGACTGTGCCGCCTTGCCCCTGGCCGCCATCCCGCTCCTTGACGACAACGGTTTTGCCGACGCTCTCCGCGCGAACCTGCCCGACGGCGGCCGCCTGGCCGCCCTCTTTGCCGTTCCGGAAGAGACGAACAAAAACGAGGTCAGACTCTATGCGGCAGTTGCTCCACCAGGCGACCACAGAGTCATCGTCTTCGGCCATCGGCCCGGCACCCGTTTTCCCTCCCTGACCCCGGAGCTGCCACAGCTTCATCTTTTTGAGCGGGAAATCACCGAACAGTACGGGGTCAGCTTTACCGATCATCCGTGGATGAAGCCGGTGCGTTTCCATGCCCCCTGGAACGGCACGACCGATCCCTGGCAGCGGCCGGCCGGTCATCCGCTGGTCGGCGACATGGATTTTTTCCGGGTGGAGGGCGACGAGATTCACGAGGTCGGGGTCGGACCGGTCCATGCCGGCATCATCGAGCCCGGCCATTTCCGTTTTCAGTGCCACGGCGAGAAGGTCCTCCACCTGGAAATCTCCCTCGGCTACCAGCACCGGGGCATCGAGCGGCTGCTCAGCGGCGGCCCGGGACCCCGCACCGCCCCAATGATCGAAACCATGGCCGGCGACTCGACCATCGCCCACATGTGTGCCTACAGCATAGTGGTCGAGGCCCTGACCGGCTGCCGGGTTTCTCCCCGGGCCGCCCGGCTGCGCGCCGTGGCCCTCGAACTGGAGCGACTGGCCAACCATGTCGGCGACATCGGCGCCCTGGCCGGTGATGTCGGCTACCTGCCGACCTCCTCTTTCTGCGGGCGACTGCGCGGCGATTATCTCAACATGACCGCCACCCTGGGCGGCAGCCGCTTCGGACGCGGCCTGGTCCGGCCCGGCGGGGTGATCCGGGACGCGGGTCCGGAGATCGCTGCCAAAATCCTCGCCCACCTCGACCCGGTGGCCGAACATACCGGCGGCGCACTGGATCTCTTTTTCAATACCTCGTCGGTGCTGGCCCGCCTGGAAGGAACCGGCCGGATCGAGGTATGGGATGCCGCAGCCCTCGGTCTGATCGGGGTGACGGGCCGGGCCTGCGGGATCGACTGCGATGTGCGCCGCCTGAACACGGCAGGCTATGAGGGGGAGGAGGTGCCGGCCATCCTGGAAAGCAGCGGCGATGTCCACGCCCGGGCCACGGTGCGGCGGCGGGAGGTGGCCCACGCCATCGACTTTGTCCGCCGACATCTGGCCGCGCTGCCGGCCGGCACCTGC
>CAZUZJ010000353.1:0-1820 GCA_964624225.1 uncultured Desulfobulbia bacterium
TGGTCTGCGACAGCGAGCAGGGGATCTCGGCCGGCCCGGTTGCCGCCCCTGCCCATGTCACCCTGGCGGACCGGATGTACCGGGCCGAGGGGTTTTTCTTTGTCCCGATCATCGGGAGAAAGGGCGATGCGCCGGCAGAGCATGGCGGCCATGACCTCCTGCTGCTCGGCATGCTCGGCGTTGCCGTCCCGGCGGATTGCAGCGAACAGGAACGGTTCTTCCTCGGCAAATTCGCCAACCGTATCGGCTACAACCTCTATAACCGGCGGATGGCGATCCACAATATCAATCACCTCAAGTTCATCAACAATCTGGTGATGGATATCGAGCACAACGTCATCATCCCCAATATGTATTTCAAGCACCTCTTCAATCGGGTGCGAAAAAAGATCAAGGATGTCGAGGAGTTGGAGGAAAAGATGCTGGGCATGAAAAAGGCCCTCGGCATGGAAGAGGCGATGTGCCAGGAGATCATCGGCAAGGTCACCGGTCTGCACCGGGATCTGAGCGAGTATCATCAGGAGATGCTCAAGCACCACAGCAATTGCAGCCTCTTTCTGGAAAGCCTCTTCCGCCGCGATCATTTTGAAAAGGGCCATCTGGTTCTCCACTCGAAACGGTGCCTGGTGGAAAACGAGATCATCCTCCCCCAGCTCGAACAGTTCGCCCGCCGGCTCACCGACCGCGGCATCGTGGTTGAGCGGCCCCAGGACATGGTGAGCGAACAGATCCCCCTGCGGGTCGATATCGGCCTGCTGTCCCAGGTCTATGCCAATTTTTTTTCCAATGCGGTGAAATACACCGAGGAGATCATCGACCACGACGACCGGCCCCGCAAGGCCATCGCATACGGCCGTAAGGTGCTGCCCGACCATTTCGGTCCGGGCCGGCCGGGAATGAAGTTCAATGTCTTTACCACCGGGCCCCACCTGGACGACCTGGATGCCCAGAAGCTTTACAGTGAAGGCTTTCGCGGCAAAAACAGCGACCGGGAGAGCGGCACCGGCCATGGCCTGACCTTTGTCAAGCAGGTGGTCGAGATGCATGGTGGTGAGGTGGGGTACGAGCCGACCCTGGAGGGCAACAACTTCTTTTTTATCCTGCCCCTGGAAGAACTCTGATGGGACAAGCCCCTGTCAAGCCGGAACTCCTCGCCCCGGCAGGCTCTCTCGATGTCTTTGCCACCGCGGTGGCCGCCGGCGCGGATGCGGTTTATGTCGGCGCGCCGGAGCTCAACGCCAGGGCCCTGACCAGAAATTTTAGCCCGGAAGAACTGGCGGCCATGATCGATTACGGTCATCGCGCCGGGGTCCGGGTCTACCTGGCGATGAACAGCCTGATGAAGGAGGAGGAGATTCCCCGGGTCATCGACCAGCTCGCCCTGCTCGAAGGGCTCGGCCCCGATGCCCTTATCATCCAGGATCTCGGTCTCTACTTTCTGATCAGAACCCATTTCCCCTCTTTCACCCTCCACGCCAGTACCCTGATGGGCGCGCACAACTCGCTGGCGGTGCGTCAGTTTGCCGACATGGGCTTTGCCCGGGTCGTGCTTGCCAGGGAGGTGACCCTGGCCGAGGCGGAAAAAATCCACGCCCAGTGCCCGGTGGAACTGGAGGTCTTTGTCCACGGCGCCCTCTGCTTCAGCTATTCCGGCTTGTGCCTCTTCAGCAGCTATCTTGGCGGCAAGAGCAGTCTGCGCGGCCGCTGCGTCCAGCCGTGTCGCCGAAAATACGGCTGGACCGGTCCGGGTGGGGCTGAACGGCAGGGCTATTTTTTTTCCATGAACGACCTGGAGGGGATCGCGCTGCTGCCCCGTCTGG
>CAZUZJ010000354.1:0-1798 GCA_964624225.1 uncultured Desulfobulbia bacterium
GAAAAGGCGCATCCCGATGTGTTCAATGTGCTTTTGCAGATCCTCGACGATGGCCGCATGACCGACGGCCAGGGACGAACGGTGGATTTCAAGAACACCATCCTCATCATGACCTCCAACCTCGGCAGCCATATTATCATGGAGCTCGGGGAGGAACGACGGGAGGAGATGAAGCGGCGGATCGACGAGATTCTCCACCAGCAGTTCAAACCGGAATTTTTGAACCGGATTGATGAGATCATTACCTTTCATGGTCTCTCCCGGGATGATCTGGCGGCAATTGTCGATATCCAGTTCCGTCTGCTGCAGAAGCGTCTGCAGGATCAGAAGTACACCGTGGAATTGACAGAGGCAGCCAGACAATTCATCATTCGGGAGGGCTATCATCCGGCCTTCGGGGCCCGCCCTCTGAAGCGGGCGATGCAACGCTTCATACAGGACGGGCTGGCCCTGCAGATTCTGGAGGGGCGGTTCCGGGAGGGCGATCACATCGTTATCGACACATCCGACAGTGGCGATGGCTTGCGATTTTCCCGGAAGTAACGGTCGCGGGCAGCGATGGCGAGCCGGTGGCCGAGCAACAGCAGAGACGGTCGCCCTGGTGGCCGCCTTATTTTTTGCCGGAATCGTAAAACGCCACGATTCCGACGGGCCATTTTTGTAACTCGTTTTTTTGTTTTCCCGCCCGCTTGGGTTCGCGGGAATTTTTCGAGACCATCATTTTTTGGTGAACAGTGAAAAGAATCCCCCCTCCCGCGGTTTTTCCGGCAGCGCGCGGATCTGTTTCATCGTGTCGTTGAGGACATGGGGCATGTCGCTCAGGATTTTGTTCTTTTCCATGGAGTTTCCCGGATGCCGCTGGACCGTGTCGAGGATCAGGTCGATTGTGCCGATGAGGTCATAGATCTGCTCCTCCCGGGCCAAGGGAACGGTCTGCAGCAGCAGATGGTGGCAGAGGCCGTTGAAGGCGTCAATGAGAAGCAAGCTTTGCTGCATCCTGAGGCTGCCTGCTTTGTTGCATGCCGCCATGATGGCCTGGTGATTGACCTGTGGTGCACTGTTTAAGTGGAAATCCTGGAGGAGGCGTTGCTGGGCCGGCGGCAGGTTGCCCTTTGCCTGACGGATCAGGGGGCTTGCCGGGGCCCGGCTGATTGCGGCGATGGATGCGGCAATTCGGTCAAGAATATTCGTGTAGATGGAGAGGATGCGATCGATCGTGAAACCGCTGGCTGCGTGAGGGCTGGCCTCGATCTTTTCAATGAGCCCGGAGGTCAGCAGGGAGTAAAAAGACTTGTAGGCAGTGAAGTCGTCGTAATGGCTTGCGGCAATGATGTCGCGGACGCTGCGGCCGTTTCCGACCAGATCGAGAATGCATTTTTCCACCGCACTGCAGGCACTTATCGCTTCCTCGGTTTGCCGTCCTGCACCTTTCCCGTAAATGCAGTTGTCCCCACGAATCTGTTCGGTGAGCAACGACATCTCGTCGATGCGACGGGAGGCCTCGAGAATGAGTTTCATCGGATTGAGCTGAGTCACCACCATGCGGTCAAAGCGCAGCATCGCGTCCTGGTAGTCGAATCTGCCCTTTGTCCAGAAGAGCATGGAGTAGAGAATGTCTTCGACCTGGCGGGTATTGTACTGCCTGAAAACGTCGATGGTGATGGCATTCTGTTCCAGCAGCACCTTGCCAATGGCGATATTGAGGTGACTGGCCCGTTGCAGGGCTTCCTCCAGTTGTTCAGCGGTAATGATGCCGTCCCGCAGCAGCATTTCCCCCAGGCGGTAGCGGCTTTCCGTG
>CAZUZJ010000355.1:0-1777 GCA_964624225.1 uncultured Desulfobulbia bacterium
GGAAACCGAATTCCTGTTTTCGCACCGTTTCCACATCGACCTTGACCACCTCGTCGATGATCGGCACCTTGAAATTCAGGCCCGAGGAGGTGACCTTGCTGAACCTGCCGAGCCGCAACACCACCCCCTTTTCGCCTGGTTGGATGGTGTAAAACGACGAGTAGACAATCTGGATCAGAAAAATCACCGCAACAATGGCAACAATACGCATGATGCTGCCGCCAATATTCGGCGGACCGCTGTCAGTCGGGCCTGGCTTTGCCCCGCCGCCGTTGCCGCTGCCACTGCCATCAAAGCTGTCCTTGATTTTCTTCAGCAGGGCGGCCAGCATCTCTTCCGGTGAGGCAGGGCGCTTTTTCTGTCCCCACGGTGGTTGTTGATCATCAAACGCCATCTCTTCTCCTGTTGTTTGCAAATGGTTGTGCAGCAAAACCGGCCATGCCGGTACCACTCCTGTTCACTTCACCGCTTCCTTCCTCAGCATTATCTTAATGAAGACACGGCGCGGTCATTTTTGTTCCATTACACCAGTTTTATCTCAAAAAGGCAAGCCACCAGCCACCGATTATGAGCAGCAGCATGATCAGCAGAAAAAAGAGCTGCCGCGGCCAGGCTGAGCTCCACAGCAGAAACGCCGGAAATGATGCGGCAAGAAAACCGATGCCGCAGCCGGCAGCGAGCCCCCAGAAGTGGGCGCCGAGATCGGTTCGCTCACCGCTGGCGCCCAGCATGGCGAGCAGACTCAATCCGGCGCCGACCGGCAGGATGATCCCCTGCAGGCGAACCTGGCGTTTCAGCTCAAGACCGGTGAGAATACCGATCGCCCCGAACACGGCCGTGGAAAAACCGACCGACAGATGTTGCTCCGTGCGCAACAGGATATTGAGGCCGTTGCCGAAAATACCGGCAGCCAGGACCAGCAGCCAGCCCAGTCCACTACCCAGGATTTTACAGAGAAAATGGATCACCATGCCCCCAATGACGGCATTGCCGAGGACATGGACCGGATCAGCGTGCAGGGTAAGCCCGGTGATCAAGCGCCACCACTCGCCCTGCTGTATGATGGCATCAAAATTGACCGCCCCGGCAGCAAACCAGCGGCTGGTGTCCCGCCATGGCCCGGTGATCCAGTAAAAAATCAGGAGTAACCCCATGAACAGCAGGGTGGGTGACTGTCGCTCCCGAAAGGAGAAAAAGCCGATCGGCTCGTCCTGCCTGGGCGGCCAGTTTCTGTTCTCCCGCTCAAAGGCGGCGATATGGCCGACGGCAAAAGGCTTGTCCCGTTCATCGACGGTGAGCAGCCAGAGATTGGCCTGCCGAAGCAGGCGATGGGGCACATGAACCGATTGCAGCACCAGCGACCAGACGGTTGCCTGTCGGTAATTTTTTATCCGGGCAAGGGTCACCCATTTACGTTCTTCGGACACGGGATCACGGCACCGCTTCCCTTCCGGACCGGGTTAGACGACAGCAATGGCTGGCCCGGTCGAAGAGAAGAATAAACAGATTAATAGCAGGATGTGAGGTTTTACAATAAGCACTCTCCTGCCTGAATCAAGCGCCATCATGGCAGACGACAACTATTTTAGCATCAGGCCGCGGCCTACCATGTTACGGCAGGGCAGATGCCGTGTCCAAAAAAAAAGGGAATTGCACGATACCGTACAATTCCCTTGTTTTCTGCTGGTGCCGAAGGCGAGACTCGAACTCGCACAGGCGTACGCCCACTAGACCCTGAACCTAGCGCGTCTACCAATTCCGCCACTTCGGCGCGACA
>CAZUZJ010000356.1:0-1742 GCA_964624225.1 uncultured Desulfobulbia bacterium
CTCGGCAACAAAATGTCCTTCCATCGGCAGGTCCGCCGGTGCGCGTGTTCAAAAAAAATCCCCCGGTTCGAGCACAAAAACTCGATCCGGGGGATTTCCCATAAATATCCTCAAGATCCATGCCGCCACTTCCGTCCACGAAGCGTCAGCGTTCTCCAGGTAGGTCTTCTGACTCCCGGTTCATCCTTCCCCCACGCCTTCCCATCCTTAATTAACGGACAGTGGCTTGCATCTGAGGGTTGTCCCCGGTCACAGCGGCGGGCCCGTCCCTGATTTGCACAGGGTTCCCTTTTATGCTCATCCAGAGCACCTGAATCTCGTGACAATATCCGAATTTCCGGCAAAATTCAAGGAAGGAGTCGGAAATGTTTTTCCGGTTTCGTTGCGCCCCTCTGTACTGTATAGAAAGAAAATGACGTCCGGAAACGCGCGGCCGGTTCTCTTTTTCTATTTACCCATGGAGAATGGCGCGATTCTTGATTGCCGCATCGCCATAGTGGCCGCCCCTCGCCGGAGCGGCCCTGTTTGCAGGCACCGAGGAATCATCAACGATCAGAAAGGAGAAAAAAGATGAAAAAAATGTTGGCAAAATGGTGTGTTCTGGCCACGGCCGGCGGCGTGATGATGCATGGCGGGGCGCCTGGCGCCGCGGCTGCGCAACCCCTCTCCCCGGCAATGTACCGATCCGGTGAGGTGGTCGTGGCCGCGCCGCTGGAGCAGGCGCCGGTCGGCTACCGGGTGAAAAAGGTGCTGCCCAACGCCGGGTTGCTCGTCCTGGAGGTGGAACGGGGGGCGGAACAGCGCCATGTCGAAAAGCTTGGCGCCAGGGGAAAAAAGTGCGGCCTCAACCTCAATTACCAGGCCTTTGCCGGGCCGAACGATCCCTATTACCCCCTGCAATGGAACCTGCCTATGGTGCAGAACGAGGCGGCCTGGGAGATCACCACGGGCACCGGCGTCAGCGTGGCGGTGCTTGACACCGGCCTCAAAAGCGGCGGCCTGGACGGCATTGGCTGCGTTGAAATCCTGTCCGGCAGCGACATCGTCAACAGCGACAGCGACCCCACCGACGGCGACGGTCACGGCACCCATGTCTCCGGCACCATCGCCCAGCGCACCGACAACGGTGTTGGCGTCGCCGGCCTGGCGTATGGCGCCTGCGTCATCCCGGTCAAGGTGCTCGACGACAGCGGCGCCGGCACCTCGGCCGACCTGGCCGAGGGTGTCGCCTTAAGCGTCGCCAACGGCGCCTCGGTCATCAATATGAGCCTCGGCTGGAAGGCGCAGCTCAAGATCACCAGCGACCCCATTCTCGATCCGTGGCTGGCTTCGGCTTACAACGCCGGGGTCACCATCGTCTGCGCCTCGGGCAATGACGCCTACAGCAAACAGGTCAGTTATCCGGCCATCTCCCCCTACACCATCGCGGTCGGTGCGGTTGACATCACCGGCACGGTTGCCTCTTACTCGAACGGCGGCACCGGGCTTGACCTGGTGGCACCGGGCGGCGGCAACACCACCAGCGGCGACGGCATCCTCCAGGAGACCTTTGACGACAGCGGCTGGGATTATTTTTACTACATGGGCACCTCCATGGCCACCCCCCATGTGGCGGCGGCGGCAGCCATGCTGTATGCCGCCAATCCCGGCATCACTCCGGCCGAGGTGCGCACCGCGCTGACCGAAAGCGCCCTCGACCTCGGTCCAACCGGCTGGGACAGCACATACGGCCATGGCCTGCT
>CAZUZJ010000357.1:0-1725 GCA_964624225.1 uncultured Desulfobulbia bacterium
TTTGCGGTGAAAGGCCGGACTCCACGGCTGCCGCCACAGCTCATCGGAGACAAGCATGACCGCGGCGAGCTCAACGTGGCGAAAGGAAGCCACCCGGCAGAGGGCGGAGTATTCCATATCCACCGCCATGATACCCTGACCGGCGCAGCTGTCAACCTTCTCTTTCGTTTCCCGGTAAGGGGCGTCGGTGGTCCAGATCGGACCCTGACAGGGGTCATGGCCGTCGGCGGCAAGCAGGGCCGCCAGCTTGCCGCGCAGCCTCCCGTCTGAGCAGGGGGGGGAAGGGCCTGGATAGTGGGCGGAGGTGCCCTCCTCGCTGCGCGCCCAGGTCGGCAGCAGGACATCGCCGATGCGGAGATCGGGGTTCAGGGAGCCGCACAGGCCGTAAACCACGATGGTTCGGGCTCCGAGGGCGATGAGTTTTTCCAGAACCAGGACCGCGGCCGGCGCACCCAACGCCGGACCGGCCCAATAGAACGATCTTTCTTTGTCAGGAATTTCCAGCAGATTGCTGTGGAAGAGGTGATGGCGGCGGCCGTTTCTGTTGCGGCCTGCAGCAAGAATGGACCCGGTTTCGCCGGGATTGACCCAGAAAAGTACCGGACCGGCGATGACCGGTTCGCCCGGTTGACGGACAGGTTCGATGACAGAGGTCGGCATGGGCAATAAAAAAGGCCGCAGTTGCCTGCGGCCTTTTAGCGGCTCTCGCCCGTGGCTGGATTAACCAAGCAGCGGGTTGGCGTAGAGCAGGATCAGGGCGATAACCAGACCGTAAATGGTCAGAGACTCGATCAGCGCCAGACCAAGAATCATGGTTACGGTGATTTTACCGGAAACTTCGGGGTTCCGGGCAACACCGGTACATGCACCACCGGCAGCATGACCCATACCTGCACCGCAACCGGAAGCAGCGACGCCAACAGCGAGACCGGCGGCCAGACAGACCAGCGCCAGGTTGTTGCTGCCGAGCTGGATGTATTTGTCAAACACCGTCGCGCCCTCAGCGGCCAGAGCAGCGCCCGCTACACCGAAAATGCTGGCCACTGCCACCAATACACCAAGTACCTTTTTCATTCCTTTGTTCCTCCTTGAAAACGTTTAGTAATTTGGCCTTCTTTGTATCGCAAAAAAATGTTCGTTCGCTTAATGGTGCGCCTCTTCCATGGCGCCTGCGCAGTAGAGGACGGAGAGCAGGGTGAAAACCATGGTCTGGACGACGGAAACGAGGACGCCGAGGCAGAGAATGGGCAGGGGACCGAAGAACGCACCGACCAGCATGAAGAGGATGGCGAGCAGGGTCTCCTTGGCCATGATGTTGCCGAAAAGTCGAATGGAGAGGGAGAGGACACGGGCCAGGTTACTGATGAGCTCGATGGGGAGCATCAGGGGTACCAGCCACCACATCGGTCCCATAAAGTGTTTGATGTATTTGACCCCGTGATATTTGAGGCCGAGGAAATGATGGGTGACCCAGACGATCAGCGTCATGCCGAGGGTGATGTTGAGGTTTGAGGTCGGCGACATGAAACCGGGAATGAGACCCATCAGGTTGGCGACCAGGATATAGAAGGCAAAGGTGGCGATCATCGGGAACATCATGGCGGCGCGCTGCGGTCCCATGTGTTCGGCCATGAAATCCTCCAGCCCGCCGACACAGACTTCCCAGAAATTCTGTTTGCCGTCCGGCACCAGCTCAAGCCGCCCCAGGGTGATCTTCGGCATGAT
>CAZUZJ010000358.1:0-1725 GCA_964624225.1 uncultured Desulfobulbia bacterium
AACAGCTGTTGCATGCCCAGAAGATGGAGGCGGTGGGCCGGCTCACCAGCGGGATTGCCCATGATTTCAACAATCTGCTCACCACAATCTTCGGCTACAGCGAGATTCTGCTCAGGGATATGGCCGAGGATGACCCGCGGCGGCGCAAGGTGGGGATGATTCAACAGGCCGGCAAAATGGCCGCCGCTTTAACCCGCCAGCTCCTGGCCTTCAGCCGCCGACAGGTCCTGGAGATACGGACCATCAATCTCAACCAGGTGATCGACGGTCTGGCCAGGATGCTGCGCCGTCTGATCGGCGAGAACATCACCCTGACCTTGAACGCTCTCCAGCCCGGCTGCTTCATCCGGGCCGATGCCGGCCAGTGCGAACAGATTATCATGAATCTCGCCATTAACGCCAAGGATGCCATGCCCAAAGGCGGGACACTTGCCTTCATCACCGACATCGTCCATCTGGCGGAAACAAAACAAACCGGTTTCGAAGAGATCCGCCCCGGCTCCTATGTTCTCATGCGGGTCACCGACACCGGCGAAGGCATGACCGAGGAGATCCAGAAGCTGATCTTCGAGCCCTTCTTCACCACCAAGGAAATGGGCAAGGGAACCGGCCTCGGCCTGGCCACGGTCTACGGTATCGTCAAACAGCACAACGGCTTTATCGCGGTGACCAGTACGCCGGGTCACGGCACTGCTTTTGATCTTTACTTTCCCCTGGCGGAAAACCGGCCGACCGACGCCGCCATCCTGGCGGATGCCGCCCTGCCCAAGGGAGGAGAGACCATTCTGGTGGTGGACGACACCGCAACCATTCGTCAGTTTCTCCGCGACACCCTGGAACCCCT
The DNA here is from genome assembly GCA_964624225.1 of uncultured Desulfobulbia bacterium. Lineage (GTDB taxonomy): Bacteria > Desulfobacterota > Desulfobulbia > Desulfobulbales > SURF-16 > DB1. The sequence continues at coordinate 845 of CAZUZJ010000358.1, forward strand.
TGGTTACACGATCCTGGAAGCCGGCAACGGCGAGGAGGCGCTCGCCGTTGCCGACAGCGGCGAGCGCCCCATCGATGTCCTGCTTGCCGACATGGTCATGCCCGGCATGAGCGGCATGGAACTGGCCCGCGCCCTGCAGCCCCGCCAGCCCGGCATGAAGACCCTTTTCATGACCGGCCACCTGCCCCCCGAGGCGGTGGTGCAGAACAATTTCTCCGGCAGTGCGCACCTCATCCAGAAACCTCTTTCTCCAGGACAGATCGCCCGCCAGGTTCGCGCCATCCTCGACCGTCACGCCTCGTGATTCCGGCCATTCTCATCTTTTCCGACATTTTTGGGAAAAAAATTGACTTCACTGTTTTCACTGTGAAATAATCTGATTCACGTCACCAGTATCCACACGGGAGAACACACTCTATGAAAATTGATCTCGGCCCGGTCACCAGACTGGAGGGGCATCTTAACGTCATAACAACCATCACCGACAACGTCATCGAGGATGCCAGATGCGTCGGCGAAATGTTCCGGGGCTTTGAAGTCATTCTCCGTGGCCGCGATCCCCTCGACGCCCAGCAGATCACCCAGCGCATCTGCGGCGTCTGCCCCTATGCCCACGCCATTGCCTCCTCCTATGCCCAGGAAAACGCCTATGGCATGGAGGTCACGGCCAATGGCCGCATCCTCCACAACCTGATCAACGGCGCCAATCATCTCTATGATTATCTTTTGCACTTCTATCAGCTTTCCGCCCTCGATTTCGTCGATGTCACCGCCATCCTCCAGTATACCGGCAAAGATGCGGACCTGGTCAAGGTCAGGGACTGGGTAAAGGCGGAACTCGCATCCGGCAAACCCTATCCGGCCGCCCCCTTTCTCCCTCG
>CAZUZJ010000359.1:0-1691 GCA_964624225.1 uncultured Desulfobulbia bacterium
AAAACCACGATTCCGACGGGCAGCGCATTGTAACTCGTTGTTTTCACTTTTCCGCCCGCCATGGTTTGCGGGTTTGCGAGACCATCATTCTTCAGCGGTAACCAGAACACCTTCATGAACAGAGCAAACATCCTCATCGCCATTGCCATTGCCGTTATTTCCATCAGCATCTGGGGTCTGTTTAATCAGCCGGAACAGGAGCCGGCCTGGCCGGAGCGCATCCAGGGATTTTCCTTTTCCCCCATGCGTCTCGGCCAGAGCGCCGTGACTCACGTCCTGCCGTCCGAGAAAGAAATCGAAGAGGATCTTGCCCTGCTTGCCGGCAAGACCCATGCGATCCGCAATTACACCGTCGAGGGCACCCTGGCGGAAATTCCCCGCCTGGCGCGCAAATACGGCCACAACGTCACCCTGGGCGCCTGGCTTGACGCCGATCTCGCCAAAAACGACCGGGAGGTGGAAAAGGTCATTCAGATCGCCAGGGACAACTTTCAGAACGTCATCCGCCTCGTGATCGGCAACGAGTCCATTCTGCGCGGCGAACTCAAACCAGAGCAGGTGGCCAACTATCTCGACTGGGTCCGGGCCCTCGTCAACGTGCCGGTCAGCACCGCTGAACCCTGGCACGTCTGGATTCGCTATCCGGAACTGGTTGAGCATGTCGATTATATCGCGGTGCATATGCTGCCCTACTGGGAGGGGGTGCATATCGACCGGGCAGTGGATTATGTCGTTGACCACATCAACCTGCTCAAGACGACCTTCCCCGGCAAACCCATTGTCATCGCCGAGGTCGGCTGGCCGAGCAACGGCAGAACCCGGGAGGATGCCGTGGCCACCACCGCCAATCAGGCCACCTTTCTCCGCCGTTTTCTGGCCAGGGCGGCCCAGGAAAATTACACCTACTATATCATGGAGGCATTCGATCAGCCCTGGAAACGGGTAAGCGAGGGCGCGGTCGGGGCCTACTGGGGAGTCTACAACGTTGAACGGCAACCCAAGTTCCCCTTTACTTCACCTATCGTCAACATTCCGGAATGGCGCCTGCTCGCCGCCATCTCGGCCGGTATCGCCATCATCACCTTCGCCCTGCTCCTCATCGACAGCAGGACCCTGCGACCGCGCGGCCGCAGTTTTCTCGCGGTGGTCGCCTTCGGCGCCGCCTCGGCCGCGGTCTGGATCGTCTATACCTATACCCGCCAGTATATGACCCTCACCTCCATCCTGGTCGGTATCCTGATGGTGGTGGGCATTGTCGGCGTTGTCGTCATCCTGCTCGCCGAGGCCCATGAATGGGCGGAAGCGACCTGGGTTGAGCAGTGGCGTCGTCCGTTTGTCATTCGCAAACTGCCGCCGGAAAAGCTGCCGATGGTGTCGGTCCATGTGCCTGCCTACAACGAACCACCGGACATGATGATCGAAACCCTGGACGCCCTGGCCCGCCTCGATTACCCCCGTTTCGAGGTCATTGTCATCGACAACAACACCAAGGATCCGGCGGTCTGGCAACCGGTGCGGGAACATTGCGCCAAACTCGGCCCCCGCTTCCGCTTCTTCCACGAAGATCCGCTGGCCGGGTTCAAGGCCGGCGCCCTCAATTTCGCCCTCCTGCACACCGCGCCGGAGGCGGAAGTGATCGCGGTCATTGACAGCGATTACATCGTCACCCCGGACTGGCTGGAGGATCTCGC
>CAZUZJ010000360.1:0-1654 GCA_964624225.1 uncultured Desulfobulbia bacterium
AGCCCCGGCAGCTCGCCTTCTCCTCGGGCACCCCCAGTTCCTTCATGACCTGTTTTCTGATGTCCCGGTTGTCGTTGGCCAGAAAGAGAGAGCAGGCAAAACAAGGCAGGCCGCAGGGCGCGGTCAGATGCTCATAATCCATGAAAAACGATCCTCCTCAGGGGTTGTGGAACCGCCGCCGACACGGGCGGCGTTGATGGCACCGTTCCATTGATATTTCTTGCCGTCATTTCCATGGCCAGGCTGCGCTGGCTGGGCATCTCACAACAGATGGTTTTCGTGCTGGCGCGCACCTCAGCAGGCGGCGCGTTCGAGTTCGTGTCGAATAATCTTGCCGGCAAACTGATCGCTTGATGTGACGTCAGCAACCATTTTCCTTATTCGCTCCTGAATCTCCGGCAAACATCGATCGTTTGCCGCCGCTTCCAGGGTGAATGAATACGCATCCAACACATCCAGCCTGGTTATATCGTATCCATAACCGGCGATCAACCAGCGCAGGGCCGCAATTCCCACCTCAGCGGCAAAACGAGGTTCCGTGTCTTTCATGTCCCTGGTCGCCCTGGTGAGAGTCCTTGGGTCGCATGGGCTCTGGTTGGCAAGGTTGATTGCCTCACCCAGCAGACCGGCTGATTTTGCCGCGGCAAACCACTTCCCCTCATTGCCAGGTGAGCTTGCCACCAGATCAGCAAGGATATCCCCAGGCTCTTTATGGGGATATTTTTTGGTGATGGCGCGAAAAGTAGCCAAGTAGGTCGTCTTCTGATTGGCTTCGATTGCATACTTGTCGTATGCTTCTTCCGCCATGCCGCTGGCCAGCAGGATCTCTTCGCAGGCGCCACTGATGACATGATCCGGTTGGTTCAGGCCTCGGGAGTCTTCTGCGTAGCGCAAGGCCTCGGCCCTCTTTCCCATGGCCATCAGGGCTTTTACTCCCCACTGCCGGTAGTGCCAGAATGGATATGGCGCCAGGGCCAACAATTCGAGAATTTCCTTGTATCTCCCCGCTGCCAACAATGCGCTGAGGCAGGCTGACGTCCCTTTGAAATATCCGCCGCCGGCCCTTCTGTCCGCTGACCAGGTGATTCGCACCGGGGTCATAAGGTCATCAGCCCACTGCGAAGCGAGGTCTGACGACTTGCAGAGAGCGCCCCAATGATCCGGAAGCAGTTCAATATAAGGGATATCGTCTTCTTCAATCGCCTTCCAGAGACGATCCAGCCATTGCTGGCGGAGATTGGTGTCTGCACGGGCGTCGACAATGATGGGAACCAGCGCCTCAATGGCATTGTTGACCGCCGTGCCGATGGCCCCGGAGGAGCTGTCCACCTGCTCCAAAGCTGGAGATATTTTCTCCAGAAACAAAACAGCCCCTTCGGCACCAAGCAACGGGTCTTGGCGGGCCGCACTCTTGATTTCAGTAACCGCTTCCTTCACCCGCAGAACCGCCGTCGCAGAACCTCGCCAGCCAAATGCTTGCCGCCGGAAGCGACTGGTGAACGTCCATTTATGCTTCGCTGATTTTACCATAATTCGCTGGGGTTACACTTCTTTCAGGTTCTGCACATTGACCTGGTGCGACCAGCGCCCCCGTTTGAATATGTTGCCGTTAAGATGGGCGTGGGGGCCGTAGGAATGGGAAAGGTGGTAGGCC
>CAZUZJ010000361.1:0-1651 GCA_964624225.1 uncultured Desulfobulbia bacterium
TGACCGACAGAGAAAACCGGGCCGGCTTCTACAACCCGGTGATCCGGGAGATGATCACCAAGGGGCTGGCCATGAAGGCTGCCTGGCAGGTCAGTTTTCTGCAGCGGACGGGCAAACCGGTCATCGTCTTCATTGACGAACCGGCCCTGGCCGGACTCGGTTCCAACACCTTTATCAGTGTTGCCGACAGCGACATCATCGCCGACCAGAGCGAGATGATCGCCGCCATCCACGGCGCCGGCGGTCTGGCCGGGGTCCATGTCTGCGCCAACACGAACTGGCCCCTGCTGCTTGGCCTCGATTACGATATCCTCAATTTTGACGCCTACGGGTTCTTTGACAAACTGGCGGCCTGCCGGGAGGAACTTGACGCCTTTTTAAAACGGGGCGGCATCATTGCCTGGGGCATCGTTCCGACTTCCAATGAAAAAGAAATCCTGGCGGAAACCCCTGATACCCTGGTTGCCCGCTGGGAGGAACAAGCCGGTCAGCTCGCCACCCCTGATCGCGACATCACCGCCCTGCTCCGCCAGAGCCTCATCACGCCGAGCTGCGGCACCGGTGCGCTGACCGCGCCCCTGGCCTCCAGGGTCCTCGAACTGACCGCTGCCGTCTCCGCCAGCCTGCGCAAAAAATACCTGTAACGATCCGCATCGATAGCATTATCGATAAAAGACAGACCGCGCCGCGACCCCATCGACGGCCCAAGGAAAACATATGAGCGACGAACTGAATCAGATCCTCCGTCAACGACGGGAAAAGGCCCGGGAGCTGGCGGACATGGGGATCGACCTGTATCCCAACACCTTCAAACCCACCCATCAGATCCGCGCCATCCAGCCCGACCGTGCCGATCCCGAGGCGCCGCTCATGAGCGGCACCATGGCGCTGGCCGGCCGCATCGTCGCCATGCGGAAATTCGGCAAGGCCGCCTTTCTCCACCTCCAGGACGAAACCGGTCGCATCCAGGTCTACGTCAAGCAGGATGTGGTGGGTTCGGAATCCTTTACCGTTTTCAAGAAGCTCGACATCGGCGACATCGCCGGCTTCAAGGGATCGCTCTTTCGCACCCAGACCGGCGAGGTCACTCTCCAGGCCATCTCCCTGCAACCCGTTACCAAGTCGCTGCGTCCCTTGCCCGAGAAATTTCACGGTCTGACCGATGTGGAAACCCGTTACCGGCAGCGCTATGTCGATCTGATCGTCAATCCCGAGGTGCGCGATACCTTCCGCAAGCGGGTCGAGATCATTCGCCTGGTTCGCGACTTTCTCGTCAACCGCGGTTTCATGGAGGTGGAGACGCCGATGATGCAGCCCATTGCCGGCGGCGCCACGGCGCGGCCCTTCAAGACCCACCACAACGCCCTGGGCATTGATCTCTATCTGCGCATCGCTCCGGAACTCTACCTGAAACGGTTGCTGGTCGGCGGTTTTGAAAAGGTCTTCGAGATCAACCGCAACTTCAGAAACGAAGGACTTTCCACCCGCCACAACCCCGAGTTCACCATGCTGGAATTCTATCAGGCCTACGCCACCTATCATGACCTGATGGACCTGACCGAGGAGATGATCTCCTGGATCGCCGCCGAGGTAACCGGCTCGATGCAGATCAGCTATCAGGGGGTGGAACTCGACCTTGCTCCGCCCTGGC
>CAZUZJ010000362.1:0-1615 GCA_964624225.1 uncultured Desulfobulbia bacterium
GTCCCTTTGTGGCCGGACATCGCTCCGCCTGGCCGATGATAAGAGCGGCAAGGGGATGGTCGGCCGGAATGAGGTCGCGGCGCTGCAGAAGATCGCGGCCGGTGATCGCTTCCACCGCCTCGGTGTTCCGGCAGAACAGGAGACGGCATTCCAGCGGCCGGTTGTCATGGATGGTGCAGGAGGCGGCGGTCGGGTCGAAAAAAATACATTCCCAGTTGCCGTTTTTGCCGGCGACCTTGACAAACTCGGTCGGTGTTGCCTCCACCCGGCCGGTGATCGGGTTGAAGGCCGGTTCTCCCTGCCGCACCGTCACCAGTTGCCCGAGGCGCAAGATGTCGTTCATGACGAGTTGCCGGTCCGCCGTGTGCAGGGCCGGTCCGCCCTTGCGGCAGCAGGTGCCGCACCGCCGGCACTTTCCCTCATCGGTGCCGGCGGACCTCATCATCCCTTCCACTTCCCTTTGTTCTGCACCCATTTCAGTATCCTGTCTTCCTGCTGTCTGCCGTTATCCCCGTCAGCTCCGTCATGGTCATGATAAGCAAGAAGATAGGTAATGGACACAGGAATGAGAGTAATGATAAATTTTTTCTGGAATTTTCCAACAGGTTGTTTTATCTTGCAATAATTTTGACTGTCCCGGAAAAAGGCGTACGGGTGGGGCTTCGGGTCACCGACAGGAACGCCATCCGGGGGTCTGTGCTCTTTTACGCATCATATTCTTAACAGCTTCAGGGGAAGGGGGCAAGCTGTCATGAAATATTGCAATAAAACGCGCGAGGAGCTGGCCGAGGACGTGTCGCGACTACGCCGGCGGATCGAGGAGTTAGAAGCCTGCGACAACGGCGCGCGCCCGGAAAAAAACCTGGGTCGCTATCTTGATCCGCACCGGCTCTGGCAGGAAACCTTCAACGTCCTTGATGAGTTGCTGTACATCGTCGACCGGGAGTTCACCATTGTCCGGGCCAACCGGGCCACCCGCGAGATCCTCGGCTGTGGCGATGAACTGGTCGGGAAAAAATGTTTTCAGCTTTTCCATGGGCAGGACAATCCCGCGGCGCACTGCCCGGTCTGCAAGGTCTTTCATTCCGGCAAGCCTTTTCACCTGGAACGTTACGAACCCAGTCTGGGGGGAAAGTGGTTTTCCATCTCCGCCTATCCCATCAAGGATGATTATGGTTTTGTCTGGCAGTGCGTGGTCGTCTACCGCGACATCACAGACTGTAAAAAAATGCTGAACAAGCTGAGCGAGCTCGAGGTCAAGGATGACCTGACCGGGCTCATCAACCGCCGCCATTTCATCGAGGTCCTCGGCCGGGAGTACCGTCTGGCGGAACGCCGGGGCGGCGGCCTGGTATTGCTGCTGCTTGCCATTGACCGCTTCAAGGAGATCAACCATTCCTGCGGTCGCAAGTTCGGCGACTATCTTTTAAAGGAGGTCTCCGAGATCCTGGTGGAGAAGGTGCGCAACACCGATATCTGCGGCCGGGTCGGCGGTGATGAGTTCGGGGTGCTGCTGCCGGATGCGGATTGCCAGGAAGGGGAGATCATCGCCCGGGACATCCATTCTCAGATGAGCCGTTTTGTCTTCAACGACGGCAAATTCAGTCGCCAGGTA
>CAZUZJ010000363.1:0-1573 GCA_964624225.1 uncultured Desulfobulbia bacterium
ATCAAGGACGGCGAGGATGTCATCGGCAACCGCACCAAGGTCAAAATCGTCAAGAATAAGGTGGCCCCGCCCTTCAAGATCGCCGAATTCGACATCATTTATGGTGAAGGCATTTCCCGGGCCGGGGATCTCCTGGACCTGGCGGTGGAACAGAACATCATCGACAAGAGCGGCGCCTGGTACTCCTACGGCAATGAGCGCATTGGCCAGGGCCGGGAGAATGCCAAGACCTTCCTCAGAGAGCACCCGGAGATGATGACGGAAATCGACCGTAAGGTGCGGATGGGCTTTGGCCTTCCCTTGCCCGGGGCAGAGCCGGTACCTGCCCAGAATGCTGACTGAGCCGACCGGCGGCCGACAGAGGCTGCCGCACCATTTTTTTTCACTCTTGCCCAACAGACAACCATGACCGGAAACGATATTCGCAGAAAATTTCTTGCCTATTTTGCCGACCAGGGGCACACCATTGTTGAAAGCTCGGCTCTGGTGCCCCATGATGATCCGACCCTGCTCTTTACCAACGCCGGCATGGTGCAGTTCAAGCGCGTGTTCACCGGCGAGGAGAAACGGGAGTATGCCCGCGCCGCCACCTGCCAGCGCTGCGTCCGCGCCGGCGGCAAACACAACGACCTCGACAATGTCGGCTACACCGCCCGGCATCACACCTTTTTCGAGATGCTCGGCAATTTCTCCTTCGGCGATTATTTCAAGGAGGAGGCGATTCGTTACGGCTGGGACTTTCTGACCCGGGAACTCGGTCTGCCGCCCGAAAAACTCTGGGTCTCGGTTTTCGAAGACGATGACGAGGCCTTCACCCTGTGGGAGAAAATCGACGATCTGCCCGGGGGCCGCATCATCCGGCTCGGCGCCAAGGACAACTTCTGGGCCATGGGTGACACCGGCCCCTGCGGCCCCTGTTCGGAAATTCATTACGATCAGGGCGCCGAGGTGGGCTGTGGCCGGCCCGACTGTGCGGTAGGCTGTGACTGCGATCGATTTCTCGAGGTGTGGAATCTCGTCTTCATGCAGTTTGAACGCAGCGCCGATGGCACCATGACCCCCCTGCCCAAGCCGAGCATCGACACCGGCATGGGGCTGGAGCGGATCGCCGCAGTCACGCAAGGGGTGCACAGCAACTATGACTCCGATCTCTTTGCCGCCATCATCAACGCCATCGCCGGACTGGCCGGCACCACCTACGGTGCGAGCGACCGTTCCGACACCGCCCTGCGGGTCATCGCCGACCACAGCCGCACCACCGCTTTTCTGGTGGCGGACGGAGTGCTGCCTTCAAACGAAGGGCGCGGCTATGTCCTGCGCCGCATCATGCGGCGGGCCATCCGCTTCGGTCGCACCCTCGGCCTGACCCGTCCCTTTTTGAGCGCCATCACCCGCACGGTGGTCGAGGAGATGGCCCATTCCTATCCCCATCTGGCTGAGGCTGTCGAGCTCCTCGACCAGGTGGTCACCAACGAGGAGGAGCGGTTTCTTGAGACCCTGGACAACGGGCTTGCCATGCTGGCCAGGGAGATGGAAGCCTTACGGGAGGCGGGCCGGAAAACCGTTTCCGGCG
>CAZUZJ010000364.1:0-1573 GCA_964624225.1 uncultured Desulfobulbia bacterium
CGGCCGAGGAGATGGCCTCGACCACCGAGGAGCTCTCCAGTCAGGCAGAACAGCTCAAGGGCACCATCGCCTTCTTTGCCTTGGAGGGAGGGGGCGGTCGGCGGGGCAAGGCCGTTGCGTCTCCCCGGCGTGGCGCGCTCCGACCGCTGGCCATCGGCCATCACCTCCAGACTGCTGAAGAGATGAAAAAGAGCAAGCCGATCCATCTCGACCTGGGCGCGGCCGGAGAAAGTGACCGGCTCGACGACGAGTTTGAAAAATACTAAAAGGGCGGTGGCGGGCGGGGAGTTGTGTAGGTGTTCAGGTGGTGAGGATGAGCGGATGAGAAAAGGACGAGGGCGGGCATCTGAGACAGCATCCTCGTGTGGAGAACGCCAAGGCCATGACCGCCCGGCTCCGCTCCTGAACTCCACTTCCTCTTTTTTGAACCCCTAAATCCATGAATCCCTCAACTCCTCAATACCGAAAGGAGAAAAAAACGTGTTCAAAAACATGAAAATCGGCATGCGGCTGGGGCTTGGCTTTACCGCGGTGATCGCTGTTTTTGTCGTGGCGGTGGCGGTGACGGTGATGCTGCTTGCCGGAACAAAGGCCAGCACCCGGCAGATGGACGGCGAGACCCTGCCCTTTCTCATGCTCGCCTATGAGCTCGATCTGGCGGTGGTCGAGATCGGCGAGGCCCTGACCGATGTCTCGGCCACCCATGACAGAGCCGGTCTCGCCGAAGCAGAGAAGGTCGCGGAGGATTTCCGGCGCGGTTTGGCCCGTTTTGGCGAGATGTTTCGGGCTGAAAACGACAGCCAGGCACTGGCCGAGGTCGAGGAGATCGAGGCGGCGTTCACCCGCTTTTATGCAAGCGGAGTAAACATGGCCAATGTCTATGTCGCAGAGGGGATTGAGGCCGGCAATGCCATGATGGAGGATTTCGACGGGGCGCGCAAGAAGCTCAACGATGCGGTGAAGAAGCTGCAGGTCGAGCATGCCGATGAGGCCAGGGCGAACGCCCACAACATCCTTTCCTCGGTGAGTCGGGTGTCGCAGGTGCTGCTGGTGTGCAGCGTGGTCGCCGCCCTGCTCGGCGCGGCTATCGCCTTTCTCATCATTCGTGTTATTCTGGCGCAATTAGGCGCGGACCCGCGGGAGCTGGGCGACGTCGCCAATCGGGTCGCCGTCGGCGATCTGTCCCGCGAGATTGCCATCAGGGATGGGGACACGACCAGCGTCATGGCGGCGATGAAGAAACTGGTGATTGCCACGGTCGGCATCACCGGCAATGCCCGTCGGATCGCCCAGGGCGATCTGCTGGTGGAGATCGTCAAACGCAGTGACAAGGATGAGTTGATGGAGTCGCTCGCCCTCATGGTCGGCAATCTCAAGGAGGTGGCGGCCAATGCCCGCCAGGTGGCTCAGGGCAATCTGCTGGTGGAGCTGAAAAAGCGCAGCGACAACGACGAGCTGATGGCGGCCCTCTCCTCCATGGTGGAGAAATTGCGGGAGGTGGTGCTGGAGGTGCAGGGAGCGGCCGATAACGTGGCAGCCGGTTCCCAGGAGCTCTCAGCCACCGCCCAGCACA
>CAZUZJ010000365.1:0-1555 GCA_964624225.1 uncultured Desulfobulbia bacterium
GATTATCTCGAATTTGCCGACATGCTGCTCACCGACGCCCTGCACCGGGAGGAATCGTGCGGCTGTCATCTGCGGGAGGAGAGCCAGACCATGGATCACGAGCCCCTGCGCGACGACGTCCGTTTTGCCTATGTCGCCGCCTGGCAGTATCGGGGCAGTGGTTCGGCGCCGCTCCTGCACAGGGAGCCGCTCCTCTTTGAACACGTCACCCCGAGTCGGCGCAGCTACCGGTAAATGACCATGAAAAAACCAGGCACCATCCAACTCACCCTGGACATCTGGCGACAGCAGGGACCGGAAGCCGACGGAGCGTTTGTCCGCTACCGGCTCACCGACGTTTCCCCGGACATCTCCTTTGTCGAAATGCTCGATGTTTTAAACGAAAATCTGACCCTGGCCAATGAAGAGCCGATCGCCTTTGATCACGACTGCCGGGAGGGCATCTGCGGCATGTGCGGGGCGGTGGTCAATGGCCGCCCCCATGGCCCGCAACCGGGCACCACCCTCTGCCAGCTCCACATGCGCCATTTCCAGGACAACGACCATCTTGTCATCGAACCATTCCGGGCCAGGGCCTTTCCGCTGGTGCGGGATCTGATCGTCGACCGGTCAAGCCTTGACCGCATCATCCAGGTTGGCGGCTATGTGTCGGTCAATACCGGCAGCGCGCCGGAGGCCAATGTCATCGCTGTTTCCCAGCAAACCGCCGACCAGGCCATGGATGCGGCGGCCTGCACCGGCTGCGGCGCCTGTGTCGCCGCCTGCCCCAATGCCGCGGCCATGCTCTTTGTCGGCGCCAAAATCTCCCAGCTCGCCCTTCTGCCCCAGGGTCATCCCGAACGGCGGCAACGGGCGCTGGCCATGGTCCGGCAGATGGCCGAGGAGGGATTCGGCAACTGCAGTAATGAACGGGAGTGCGAGGCGGTCTGCCCGAAGGCGATCTCCATCCGCCACATCGCCCGGCTGAACCGGGAATTCATCACAGCGGCCATCCTGACAAAATGAACGGATGCGATTTTCCGTTTTATTTTCATCCAAGGAGAAAACCGACATGGGCAACAGACTGATCACGACGCTGACCACCATCGCGATCCTGGCTGCCACGGCCTTCTTCCCGCCGAGCAGCGGACGGGCCGGTGAACGCTACGCCTTTGGCGGCGGCCCGGCCGGCGGCACCTTTCAGTTCATGGCCGCCGGCATCGCCAGCTACCCGCCGGTGGCGACGAACACCGACTTCTCGCTGGTCGTCAAACCATCGGCCGGGTCGGTGGAAAACCTGCGCAAGGTCGATTCCGGCAGATACGCCATGGCGGTGGTCTATTCCGGCGAGCTCTACATGGGGAGAAACGGCCTCTTGAAAGACGATAGCCGCCGCTATGAAAACGTCCTGGCGGTCAGCTATTTCTATGGGGCGCCGGCCCAGCTTGTTGTCCACAAGAGAGCCGGGGTTGACCGGGCGAGCCGGTTGGCCGGGCTCCGGGTGGGAGTGGGCAATGTCGGGTCCGGGGCGTTTGCCAACTGTGAACGGCTTTTCAGCCACCTGGGTATCTGGGAG
>CAZUZJ010000366.1:0-1528 GCA_964624225.1 uncultured Desulfobulbia bacterium
GAAGCGTCCCCGCTCCCAGTCGCAGGAGCAGCCGAGCCGCTTGAGCTGGTTGATGATCTGGCCGCCTGATTCGGCCTTCCACTGCCAGACCCGGTCGATGAATTTTTCCCGGCCGAGATCGTGACGGTTTTTTTCCTCAGTCGCGAGCTGGCGTTCCACCACGTTCTGGGTGGCGATGCCGGCGTGATCGGTGCCCGGCACCCACAGGGTGTTGTAGCCCTGCATGCGTTTGTAGCGCACCAGGACATCCTGCATGGTGTTGTTCAGGGCATGGCCGACATGGAGTACGCCGGTGACGTTGGGAGGTGGGATGACGATGGAAAAAGAGGGCCGGTCTTCGTCGAGCCGGGCGCGGAAGGTTTTCTGTTCCAGCCAGAAGCGATGCCATTTGCGTTCAACGTCGGCAAATTCATAGGCCTTGGCCAGTAGTTTATCGTCCTGGGGGATGGTTGCGTCGTTGGTCATGGGAAATCTGTACTCGTCTGCGGGTGGGAAATAAGGTTACGGTTTTCGGTATCGGTTTATTGGTCACGGTCTTTTTGCCGGTGGCCATCAAGAGACTTGGCAAAACGGCAAACCAACCACGGAGAACAGAGAGAGCGCAGAGGTAACCAGCTTTAATGGCGACAAATTACCTCTGTGTACGCTGTGTGCTCCGTGGTAATGCTTTTTACGAGTGTATCAACTACCGGACGCTCCACGGCTTCGGGAAGAAGATGCTGGTGTAGAGGTCAAGGGCGTAGCGGTCGGTCATGCCGGCGATGAAATCGCATACCTTGCGCGGCCGCTCCGTTTCCACCCCGTAGGGCGTTAGCTCCTCCCAGATGCCGCGACCGGGGATCTTGACATCCTCTTCCATAAAGTATTCATAGAGTTCGCGGATAATCTTCATCGCCTTGATGAATTCGCTGTGCACCTGGCTTGAATGGTAGACCCGTTCAAAGAGAAAGGTGCGCAGATCCGAGGTGGCCTGGAGAATGGTCGGACTCATGGCCAGGCGTGATTCGCCGGCCTCGATGGTGTTGACGATCAGATCGTTGACCATGGCGCTGATGCGCTGCGAGTTCGTTTCGCCGAGGCTCGCCCGGATGGAGTGGAGCATGTCCTTTTCCTCGATCAGTCCGGCTCGCACCGCATCATCGAGATCATGGTTGACGTAGGCAAAGATGTCGGCAAGCCGCACCACCTGGCCTTCCAGGGTCGCGGGCAGGTCGGAGAGGTCATCAGGGAGGATGATCTTTCTGCCCTTCGAGTGTTTGAGGATGCCGTCCCGGACTTCATGGGTAAGGTTAAGCCCGCCCCCCTTGTTTTCCAGGACATCAACCACCCGCAGGCTCTGTTCATAGTGGCGGAAGCCGTCAGGGTACAGTTCGTTCAACACCGATTCGCCGGCATGGCCGAACGGGGTGTGACCGAGATCATGGCCGAGGGCGATGGCCTCGATGAGATGGCCATTGAGCCGCAGGGCAACACCGATGGTGCGGGCGATCTGCGCCACCTCCAGGGCATGGGTGAGCCGGGTTCGGTA
>CAZUZJ010000367.1:0-1527 GCA_964624225.1 uncultured Desulfobulbia bacterium
GTGTCCATGCCGGCGCTGACCAGCGGGATGTTGAGACTGATGGTCCTGGTCAGACTGGTGGCCAGACTGACCTCGTTTGGCAACACCTCGGAAGCCTGTGGCACCAGAAGCAGATCGTCAAAGGTAAAGGCGTATTCGATTGTGTCATTGAGCATGATCCGTGATCTCCATCAGCATTTTTCGGCATTACGAGTTGATGTATTGTAGCAGATTTTTCCGGTCCGGTTAAATGGATAAATGGAGAAATGGTTGAGTGGTTGATTGGCGAAAGAGAGAAATGCTTGAGCAGTTAAGGGGTTGGCAACTCCTCGACCATTTCTCTCATCAACTATTTCTCCATGCAAACCATTCAACCATTTCATCGCTCAACTACCCTTCTCCCAGTCCGGCCGCAGATGCAGCTCGGTCAGTTGTTTGCGCGCCACCCCGGCCGGAGCGTCGGTGAGGGGGCAGGTCGCCTTCTGGGTCTTGGGGAAGGCGATGACGTCACGGATGGTGTCACGGCCGGCGAGCACCATCATCAGGCGGTCGAGGCCGAAGGCCATGCCGCCGTGGGGCGGTGCGCCAAGCTCCAAAGCCTTGAGGAGAAAGTCGAATTTGTCGGTGGCCTCCTCCGGTGCGATGCCGAGCGCGGCAAAGATGCGGCTCTGCATCTCCTGCTGGTGGATGCGGATGCTGCCGCCGCCGATTTCCGTACCGTTCAGGACGAGATCGTAGGCCCGGCTGCGCACCGCGCCGGGATCGCTGGCAAGCAGCTCCATGTCCTCCTCGCGCGGGGCGGTGAAGGGATGGTGCACCGCCACATGGCGTTTTTCCTGGTGGTCATATTCGAGCAGGGGAAAGTCGGTGACCCAGAGGAAGTTGAAGGTGTCTTTGTTTATCAGGCCCAGCCGCCGGCCCAGTTCCAGCCGCAGCTCGGCCAGGGCCTGGTGAACCACTGAAGGGGCGTCGGCGACAAAGAAGAGGAGATCGCCCGGCCTGGCATCGAGTGCGGTTGTCATGTTGGCCCGTTCTTCGTCGGTGAAGAACTTGGCGATGGGCGACTGCCACTCGCCGTCCTCCTTGACCTTGACCCAGGCCAGACCCTTGGCGCCGAAATTGCCGACATAGGCGGTCAGATCATCAAGATCCTTACGGGAAAAGGTGGCGCAGCCCTTGGCGTTGATGCTCTTCACCAGTCCGCCTTTGCCGACCACGGTGCGGAAGACCTGAAAACCGCAGTCCTTGACGACGTCGGTGAGGTTGACCAGTTCCAGGCCGAAGCGGGTGTCCGGTTTATCGCAGCCGAAGCGCTCCAGCGCCTCGTGGTAGGTCATGCGGGGAAATGGGGTGGTCAGGGTGATGGCGCGGGTGGCGGCAAACAGGCTTGTCATCATGCCTTCGGCAATGCGAAAGATGTCCTCCTCGCGGATAAAGGAGAGTTCGAGATCGACCTGGGTGAATTCCGGCTGGCGGTCGGCGCGGAGATCCTCATCGCGGAAGCATTTGACGATCTGGTAGTAGCGGTCCATGCCGGCCACCATCAGC
>CAZUZJ010000368.1:0-1520 GCA_964624225.1 uncultured Desulfobulbia bacterium
GATCAGGTCTACATGGGTTCCTGCACCAACGGCCGCATCGAGGACCTGCGCGCCGGTGCCATGCTACTGAAAGGCCGCAAAATCGCCCCCACCGTCCGCGCCATCCTGTCGCCGGCCACGCCGAAGGTGTATAATCAGGCCCTTGAAGAAGGACTGATCAAAATCTATATGGACGCCGGTTTCTGCGTCACCAACCCCACCTGCGGGGCCTGTCTCGGTATGAGCAACGGGGTGCTGGCACCCGGCGAGGTGTGCGCCTCCACCACTAACCGCAATTTCAACGGCCGCATGGGCAAGGGCGGCATGGTCCATCTGATGAGTCCGCTGTCCGCCGCTGCGGCGGCGGTGAAGGGTGAGATTGTCGATCCGAGGGAATTTATCTGATTGCGGATTTGGGATTTTGAATTGGGGATTGCGGAATGCGGATTGGGGATTGAACAGCATTTCTTCAATCCGTAATCCGAAATCCGCATTCCCAAATCCGCAATACCAACAATGAGGGTGCTATGAAAACATTTGGCGGTCCGGCCCTTTTTCTGGACAGAAGCGATATCAATACCGACGAGATCATCCCGGCCAAATACCTGACCGAGAATTCGAAGCTCGCCCTGAAACCCTATATCCTGGAAGACCTGAAGCTGGAAGGGTTCGATCCGGGCCGGGACACGAAAAACGCCCGGGTCATCGTCACCCGATCCAATTTCGGCTGCGGTTCGTCCCGGGAACACGCGGTCTGGGTCTTTGAGGTCAATGACATCAACGTGGTCATCGGTGAGAGCTTTGCCCGCATTTTCCGCCAGAACATGTTCAACTGCGGCATGCTGGCCATCGAGCTGGCAAAGAGCGACATCGACGGCCTCTTTGCCCTGGCTGGCCCGGTTGCCATTGCGGTCGATCTGGAGCAGGAAACGCTCACCGCGAAAGGCAGTGGCGGGGAACTGATCTGCTCGTTTCAACTCAACTCTTTTGACAAGGATCTGGTCCGGGCCGGCGGCTGGCTCGCCTATGCCGACAGGAAGTATTGATGGCGTCGCAATAACTGCTGATCAATCATGGCGCACACGGAGACAACTCGCTGTAATGTAAAATATTTCCCTGTTCCTTGTCTTCTCCGTGGTAAAAAAAGACTTTTGCGACGCCATTACTATTGATTCGTTGCTTTGTTCGCACCAACCACGTCCCGTCCAGCCTTCCCGGTTGCGCGGGATTTTTGTTTGACGCCGCGCAGGATGTGCCATGACCCTTTCCCTCATCATTGACAAGCTGGTCCTCGGCGGCCAGGGCCTGGCCCGTCGTGCCGACGGCAAGGTGGTGCTCGTCCCCGGTGTCCTGCCGGGCGAAGAGGTTGTCGCCGCGCCGGTGGAGAGCAAAAAGGGTTTCGTCCAGGCCCGCCTCCTTGAGGTCGTCAGCCCGTCGCCCTGGCGGGTGACGCCGCCCTGTCCCCACTACGGCCGCTGCGGCGGCTGTGATTTTCAGCATGTTCATCCGGCCCGGCAGGCCGAGCTGAAAGACCAGATGCT